>JAAZIE010000404.1 GCA_012510305.1 Bacillota bacterium
CCCGACTACCAGGCGCCTTTCGGAGCCCCCCTGGAGGGTTTTGATTTTGTCGAATACGGCGAACTCGACGCTTTGGAAGAGAAGCTGGCCGCCTCTCCGCAGACCTACGCCGCCTTTATCGTCGAGCCGGTTCAGGGTGAAGGGGGCATCATCGTGCCGCCGCCCGGTTATCTTGCCGGGGCCAAGGAACTCTGCAGCCGCTACGGGGTGCTCCTGGTGGCGGATGAGATCCAGACGGGCCTGGGGCGGACAGGGCGCCTTTTCGCCTGTGAAGAGGAAGCGGTTACCCCCGATCTGCTGCTTTTGGCCAAGGCTCTGGGCGGCGGCCTGCTGCCCATCGGCGCCTGCATCAGCACGGCGGGGGCATACGACGAGCAATTTGCGCTGAAGCACTCCTCCACCTTCGCCGGAAATTCCCTGGCCTGCCGGGTGGGGCTGAAGGTGCTGGAGCAGCTCACCGCGGAAGGCGGCGTGCTGCTGGAAGAAGTCCGCCGGCAGGGGTCGCTGTTGAAAGAGGGCCTGCTGTCCCTGCAAAAACAGTATCCCCATCTTCTCCGCGCCGTGCGCGGGAAGGGGCTCATGCTGGGAATGGAGTTGGGGGCAGAACGCAGTCATTTTGCCGGCAGCCTGCTGGGAGCTGTGGCCGAGCAGGAACTTCTGGCGCCCGCCTTCTCTGCTTACCTTTTAAACCGGGAGAGGATTCGCGTGGCCCCCACGCTAAACGGCGGCAGTACCGTTCGCATCGAACCGCCGCTCACGATCAGCACCGGCGAGTGCCGCCGTGCCCTGGAGGGGATCGCCGCCGCGCTGGCGACTTTAAACGAAGCCAATACGGCTAAATTCTTTTCATTTATGGTTTCAGATCAGCTCCATCTGGAACAGGGAAAGGAAGCGGTTCTCGCTGCCGCGGCGGCACCTGCGCTTTCAGGAGATGCCGGTTCCGTGGAACTTTCTGCGGGCCTTGCGGGCGCCGCCTCCGGTGCGGGCCGCTTCGCTTTCCTGGTCCACCCCCTCGATCTGCAGAGCTATCCGCAGTTTGATCAGAGCCTGCGGCTGTTCAATGAGAACGAACTCGGTGAGCTGGTGAAAAAGTGGAGCAGCCTGGTCCGGCCTTTTGTTATTTCGCAGCTGCTGGTGGAATCAAAAGCCGGCAAGCGCGCCTGCGGTGAATTTATCGTTGTGCCCCGGACCGCCCGGGAGCTGGCGCAGATGCCCCGGGCGGAAGCGCTGGGGCATATCCGGGAGGCGCTGCAGCTGGCCAAAGCCGGCGGCGCCGGCATCGCCGGCCTCGGAGCCTACACCGCCGTGGCCTCCATGGGCGGGCTCTATCTCAAGGATGAAGGGATCCCGCTCACCACCGGCAACAGCTACACCGTTGTCTCGGCGGCCGAAGCGATTGGCGCCGCCTGCAGCAAGCTGGGGGCGCTCCCGCAGCAGTCAAGCGCCGCGGTCATCGGGGCGGCCGGTTCCATCGGCAAGGGGGTGGCCCTGCTTCTTTCCGAGACGGTGGGAGGGCTGATCCTGGTGGGCAACCCGCGCAGCAGTAAAAGAACCGCCGGCAGCGAGCGTCTGCTGAAAGTGGCCGCCGAGATCTACCGCTACCTCGCCCGGCTGATCGCCTCAGGGCAGCCATTTGCGGAGGGCAGCCTGGGCGAGAGCCTCTCGCGCTGTGGAGATCTGCCTTCACCGCAGGCATCCCGACCCGAATTTGCAGATTATGCCCGCACCGCCGCCCGCCGGGGCGGCCCCATCGAGATTACCACCTCGGTAAAGGAAGCGCTCCGGGAGGCTGCCATTGTAATCAGCGCCACCAGCAGCGACGAAAGGCTGATCCAGGCTGGTGACCTGCAGCCCGGCGCGGTGGTCTGCGATATCTCGCGTCCGCCCAATGTGAGTGCAGCGGTGGAGCGGGAGCGCCCTGATGTGCTGGTCATCGACGGC
>JAAZIE010000405.1 GCA_012510305.1 Bacillota bacterium
CCTGGGCCGGCTTTTCTTCGGCTGGGGGCCGCGCAATTTGCGCAAGCTCATCGTTACCGGAAAACCGGGTTTTCCCGGCGCCCGCACGGTCAAATCGCTGCGCCGCAGCGCCCCGGCCGATCCGCCGCCGCCGCAGGTCAGCCCCGACGATCCCGCCGCCATTCTTTATACCACCGGAAGCACCGGGCCGGCCAAGCCGGCGCTGTACAAACAGAAGAATTTCTGCCACCTTTTCCGCCAGGCCCATCACAGCTGGCGTTTCAACCCGGATCAGGAGATTCCCGTTGATTTTGCCGTCTTCCCGGCATTTCTCTTTATCCCCATCAGCGCCGGGGGGACCATGGTCGTTCCGCCGATCAATTTCGTAACCCAGGGGCCGGGGGATGTCGATCCGCGTGCGCTTATTGAAGTGATCAACGATTGCGGGGTCAAATCCATGTTCGGCTCACCGGTCCTTCTGGAAAATATGGGGCGCTACGCTGTAGACGAGGGCATCAAGACACCGTCGCTCAAGCGCATCGTCGGTGCGGGGGATGTGATCAAGGCGCCGGCCAAAAAGCTGCTTCTCCAGATGATGGAGGCGGAGGGCGCGGTCTTTGCCAACTACGGGGCTACCGAAGCGATGCCCACTACCGAAATGTGCGCCCGGGAGACCTTGAGGGAAACCTGGCAAAAAACAGCCCTGGGCGGCGGCATCTGCGTGGGGCGGCCGCTCCCCGGGGTGGAGCTGCGCATCATCTCCATCGTTGACGGTCCTGTAAAGGCCATGGAGCAGGCTGAAGAGCTCGGGCGGGGCGAGATCGGCGAAATTCTGGTCCGGAGCAAGCAGATCAGTCCCCTCTACTACAGGGAAGAAGAGAGCACCATGAAAAACAAGATCGCAGACAGCAGCGGGGATGCATGGCACCGCTACGGCGATGCGGGATACATTGATGAGCAGGGCCGCCTCTGGGTTTGCGGGCGCGTCGGCCACCGGGTCAAAACTGCGCAGGGGCCGCTGTTTCCGCTCATCTGCGAGTCCATCTTCGAGACGCATCCGAAAATACGCCGCTGCGGCTTGGTGGGCGTGCCCGGCGAAGAGGGCGAAACGCCCGTTATCTGCGTAGAGCTGGAACCCGGCCTTCACTTTGTGGACCGGTCCGCGCTCCGGGCCGAACTCCTGGCCCTGGCCGCAAAGCACGAGGTGACCGGCTGCATCAAGCACATTCTCTTCAAGCGCGCTTTGCCGGTAGATCCCCGGCACAATTCCAAGATTGAACGGCCGCTTCTGGCCAGGTGGGCCGCCGGGCAGCTGCGCAGGCAAAAACTGAACCCGCCGCAGCCGGCGCCCTGAGCCTCCTTTTTCTCCAGGTTACCCCTGGGGGGGCGAACCGGGGGTGCCGCTTCCGATCTCCTTCGTCTTTTAACCTGCATTTATACAAAAAGGTCTCTTTTTGCAGGAAAAAAGAAGACAATCACGAATTGAAATATATAAAAAGATAAAAGAAGTGAGGAAACATCATATGGATATGTCAACAATAGGACAGGTTGCAGTTAAACTTGCTATGGAAAAAAACGATGACAAGTTAAAAAGACTGATCGAAAAAGCTAGCTCATTGGGCTACAAGGTGATGACAGGGCAGGTGGGCTCCATGCAGATGGAAAAGGTGATCGCTTCTATCGAAACCGGAGCGCGCCGGCAGGGCATAATTTCAAATGTATACCGGGAAGAGCATTCGCTGTACCATGCCATTATAGAAGCGCTGGAAGGCATTTGCCGCGGGCAGCTTAATCTCGGTAATGCTTTAAGAACTGTCGGCTTAAAATTTTCAGTGGTCAGCGGACCTAAAAATGTTGAAAAAAAAGAAAAGGGCAACTGGTTAGCCGTTGTTCTTTACGGCACCATTGGGGCTCCCATCCCCGGGTTTGAGCATGAAGCTATCGGAATGGGCATCAACCATATTTGAACTTCGGGAGAGGGGTAAGAATTACGTACCAGGCTGGACGCATTGGAAAAAAGATCTGCTGCTGTTGTTATAAATTATTTTGGACAGCAAGAAGGACTTTCTAATATTTTAGCAAATAATATATAGTAGATGTTTGATCAATGTTGTTAAAACAAGCACATAGTTACTAGGTACAAGAGTGCTAAGCTGAAATCATCAACGGTAGCGCTCTTTCTTTTTTATTGGAGAAAAGACACAATCGTTTTGCAAGTGGTTTATTTGATGTGATCCCTGTGGGTATTGTCAAGCTGCAGGATCAGATCTTCGGACAAGCATATTTTACGTCGTGGGAAAGGCTCAAAATAAAAGTATGTTGCGGGGAGTTGTTATCAGGAAAAATATCGTGATTACATAAACTCATTTCTGTTCTTTTTGCTGGTGAAGTGATCCCTGAGGCCACAAGGAAGGATATGAGCGATGCTAAATTATATCATCAGACGCATTATTTTGTTGATTCCTGTGCTTTGTATTATCGCCTTGATTTCATTCTTCGTTACCTGCGTTTTACCCGGTGACCCGGTCAGGCTTATATTGGGGGATTTCGCTACTCAAGAACAAATTGCGGAGCTGCAGCAGGAACTGGGTTTTGATAAACCGATTCCGATCAGGTTTGCGTCATGGCTTTCCAATCTGGTCAGGGGTGACCTGGGAGACTCGTTTTTTTTACGCATGCCTGTGACCAAGGCTATTTTTAGCAGGATAGAACCTACCTTTTTACTGGCGTTAGTGGGCATACTGATTGGTTTGATTATCGGCATACCGCTGGGGGTAATCGCGGCGGTTAAACATCGCACTTTGGTAGACCAGGCGGCCATAGTCGGTTCATTGGCAGGAATCTCCATCCCCAACTTCTTTTTAGCCCTGTTATTAATTCTGGTATTTGGCGTGTACCTGCGCTGGCTTCCGGTGGCGGGGTACCGGCCGATTTCCGAAGTGGGGTTTGGAGTGATCAAATTCCTGATCCTGCCGGGACTGAGTATCGGTTTTATGCAGAGCGGAAACATTGCCCGCATGACCCGCAGTGCCATGCTGGATGTTTTAAAACAAGACTATATCAGAACTGCCAGGGCCAAAGGGTTGTCTGAAAAAGTGGTCATTGCCAGGCATGCTCTGAAGAACTCCCTGCTGCCTGTCGCCACAGTAATCGGCTTCAGCCTGGCGATGTTGCTGGGTGGAACGTGGATCGCGGAGACGGTATTCAATATTCCCGGCACCGGTGCTCTGGCGATTAACGCAATTATGCGGCGGGATCTTCCTGTTATTC
>JAAZIE010000406.1 GCA_012510305.1 Bacillota bacterium
GCGCTGCAGAGCGTGGGCATGGCCGGCTTTGAGGAGAAATCGCCCCACCTGCTCTCCGGGGGGCAGAAACAGCGGATCGCCCTGGCCGGAGTCTTCGCCCTGGATCCCGATATCATCATCTTCGATGAAGCCACGACCATGCTCGATCCCGAGGGGCGGCGGGAGCTTATCGGCACGATCCGCCGCCTGCACCGGGAGCTGCACAAAACAATCGTCCTGATCACCCACTACATGGAAGAAGCGGTTATCGCCGACCGGGTTTGCCTGCTCCGGGAGGGCCGGATCGCGGCCCGGGGGAGCCCCCGCGATATTCTCACCGACCGGGAGCTGCTGGAGCAAGCGGGGCTGCTGCCGCCGCTGCCGGTGCAGCTGTACTACGATCTGAAGGCGGCGGGGATCACCCTGGAGCGCTGCCCCCTCACCGGCGAAGAACTGGCAGAGGAGCTGGCCAAGCTATGCCCATAACCCTGGAGCGGGTTTCCTATACCTATGCGGCGGGCACCGCTTTCGAAACCGCCGCCCTGGACAGCGTCAGCCTGAGCATCGCCGGCGGCGAATTTGTCGGCCTGGTGGGCCACACCGGTTGCGGCAAATCGACCCTGGTGCAGCTGATGGCGGGGCTGCTTCGCCCCACTTCAGGAAAGGTGCTCTTGGACGGCAAGGATATCAATCTCAAGGGCTACCGCCGCGAGGAGCTGCGCGAAAAGGTGGGCCTTCTTTTTCAGTTTCCGGAGTGCCAGCTCTTTGAAACCACCGTGGAAAGAGATGTCGCCTTCGGGCTGAAACACCTGCCCCTTTCGGCTGAAGAAAAGGCCGAAAGGGTGCGCTGGGCCCTGGAGAGAACGGGATTTTCTTTTGAGCAGATCCGCCACCAGTCGCCCCTGGGGCTCTCGGGCGGCGAAAGGAGAAGGATCGCCATCGCCGGGGTCCTGGCAACAAGGCCGCAGATCCTGATCCTCGACGAACCGGTGGCCTCCCTTGATCCCATGGGGCGGCGCGACTTCATGGAGCTGATCAGCCGGTTGAACCGGGAGGGCACCACCATCGTGATCATCTCGCACAACGCCGATATTCTGGGCGAATACGCCCACAGAGTGCTTGTCTTGGAGCAGGGGAAACTCTGCATCGACGCGCCGGTAAAAGAGGTCTTTCAGGATACCGAGAGGCTGAAAACCTATCACCTTGCCGTGAGCCAGCCGCGCCATATCGCCCGGCTGCTGCAGCAAAAGGGGCTGCCCTTTCCCCAGGATATCGTCCGCTACGGAGATCTTTTAACCGGGATCAAAGCCCTGGTGGAAGGAGGGCGCGAAAGGTGAACCGTCTCCCCATCGGGGTCTATATTCCCGGCGCCTCGCTGCTGCACCGCCTCGATGCCCGGGCCAAGCTGCTCAGCCTCATCGCCCTGGTGGTCGCCCTCATCTATACGGGCACCGCCGCCGGGTACGGGATCATGGCCGCCCTGACCGCGTTTTTGGTGTTTTTTGCCGGGCTGGACTTGAGGACAGCCTTTGCTTCGGTGCGGCGGGTGGTCCCCTTTTTTCTGGTGATCTTTCTGATGAACGCCCTGTTTTATGACGGGGGCGAGGCCCTCTGGTCCTGGTGGATCTTCCGCCCCTCGACTGCCGGCGCAATTATCGGGGCCAACGTGGTGCTGAAGCTCATTTTTCTGATGATCCTGTTCAATATCCTCATGTCCACCACGCCGCCGATGAAAGTAACTGCGGCCCTGGCCGCCCTGCTGCAGCCCCTGGGCTACATCGGAATCCCCGTGAACGAGCTGGCCCTGATGATCAGCGTGGCGATCCAGTTCATCCCCACATTGATGGAAGAAACAGAGACGATTCGCAAAGCGCAGACCGCCCGCGGGGCCAAGTTTGACAGCCCCCGCCTCAGGGACAAGGCGCAGAGCATCATGCCTTTGGTCATCCCTATTTTCATCAGCGCCTTCAGGCGGGCCGATGAGCTGGCCACGGCGATGGAGGCGCGGGGCTACCGCGGAGGCAAGCGCCGCGCCGCCAGGAACACCCCGCTGCAGGGATGCGATTTTGCAGCCATGCTCGTCACCACGGCGATATGCCTGGTGCAAATTTTCGCTCTTTGAGGGCAGTTAGCGGCTTAAACGGCAAGCGAAGCAGGCCGTGCCGCTTGATGATAGAACCAAACCATATCTTAGGAGGTAATTTTTAAGTTGACTGAGGTTAAAAAAGCGATTATTACCGCCGTGTGCATGGCTCTCTGCGTGGTGCTGCCGCTGGCTTTTCATGCGGTGCCCAATGCCGGCAGTATCTACCTGCCCATGCATATCCCTGTTCTCCTCTGCGGACTGATCTGCGGCTGGGGCTACGGCCTCGCCTGCGGAATCGTCGGCCCCCTTCTTTCCAGCCTTTTCACGGGCATGCCGCCCGCCGCTGTTTTGCCCGCCATGGTGATCGAGCTGGCGGTTTACGGCGTCATCGCCGGTCTGGGCATGCTCCTGATCCGGACCAAGAAAGTCTCCGCCGATCTTTACATCAGCCTGGTTCTGGCCATGCTCACGGGACGCGTCGTCGCCGGCGCCACCAGGGCGCTGATCTTTGCGGTGGGCGAAACCACCATGGCCACCTGGGCGACGAGCTATTTCATCACCAGCCTGCCGGGGATAGTGATCCAGCTGATCCTGATCCCCGCTATCGTGATCGCCCTGGAGCGGGCAAGGCTCATTCCCAGGCGCTATCCCGGTTAGTTTATTCACCGTCGTAAAGGGCGGCGGCCGGCGCGCCCCTGGAACTTTGGCTGAACTGCTTCGCAAAGCCCCCGCACCGGCCGCCGCCTCTTTAAACTCCATACTACGGCTAGGGTGTGAACGATGGATAAACAGAAAATTATCGCTTTCTTCGACCGCCGGGCCCGCCGCTGGGACGATGACTCCGATGACAACCCGGCGATTATCAATCTGATTCTCGATTATGCCGGTATCGAGAAAGGTGCTGCGGTGCTCGATGTAGCCTGCGGAACCGGCATCCTCTTCCCTTTCTACCTGGAGCGCAAAGTGGCCCGGGTAACAGGGATCGACATTTCACCGGCGATGATCGCCCGGGCTGCGGAGAAGCTCTCCGACCCCCGGATCGAGCTCTTGAACGAAGACGTGGAGGAGTATGCTTTCCCCGCGCCCTTCGACCGGGTCGTGGTCTACAATGCCTTTCCTCATTTCAGCAGCCCCGCCCGCCTGATCAAGTTGCTCTCGGAAAATCTCGCCCCCGGCGGACGGCTCACCGTGGCCCACGGCAAAAGCCGCGCCGAGATCGACCGGCATCATCACAGCCATGCCGGCGCCGTCTCTGTAGGCCTTCTCCCGGCAGATGATCTGGCCGGGCTGTTCCAACCTTACTTCACCGTGGATGTTGTTGTCTCCGACGAGCGCATGTTTGTTGTTTCCGGTGTAAAAAGGGCCGGCCCCCTGCCCTGAGCGGCGGGGCCGCTCCACACCGTTTTTTCGCTATTTCTCTTTCTCGGCGCCGCCCGATGGCTTGATCGTTTCACAAAAAGAGCGGTCAAACCCCTTCAGGGTGCACCAGCGCCCGCAGGGTTCCCCGGTAAAACACCACCGGAACTCCGCGGGCAGCTTCGGTTCAGTTTCAGCGCGGTCGCAGTCCTGATGCGTGGTGCTGGCGGTATGCATGAATACAACCGGGCGCTCGGAGCCCTTGTTCGCCGCGCAGTAGTCGAGGCAGGCGGCGGCGGCTTTACCGGTATAGCAGCCTTCCAGCTTGATCCCGGCCACCTCTTTGAAGCGGTCGATCGCTTGGCCGGCGGCGCCGGTGGCGTAACCGTAGCCGCGGCCCAGGTAGCCTTCGACCAGCTCCAGCCGCTCCTCCAGCCCGGCGGCGGCCTCCCCTGTATCCGCGCCCCGGCGGGCCAGCAGCTTCAGGCTGCTCCGCGCCAGGCTCACGATCTTCTTGCGCTTCATCAGGGCCGGGGGAACCACCCTGACCGCGTGAAGCTCGGTCTCCATCCCCGCCAGGGCGATTCCGGCGAGCAGGCCGGCGGCGGTCCCGCCGGTGCCCACGGCGGCGAAGATGGCCGCAGGGTCGGGGAGCTGCTGCTCCCGCAGCTGCGCCTGCAGCTCCAAAACAGCGCCCACATAGCCCAGCGAGCTCAGCGCGCTGGAGCCCCCCGGCATGAGCAGGTAGGTCTTGCGCCGGGGGTTGAAACGGCGGGCCAGGTAGTAACGGATATAATTCAAGGCCACCCCGAGATAATCGCGGACAAAGTGCATCTCGGTGCCGAACTCCACCTCCAGGAGCAGGTTTTTAAGCACATGATCGTTAATCGGCTGGCAAAAGAAAAGCCCCGTGGTGCGCAGGCCCAGCTCCCGCCCCAGGGCGGCGACGGCCAGGATATGATGCGAACCGAGCCCGCCCGAGGTGATCACCTCGCGAAAGCCCTTGCGCTTGATATCGGCCAGGATCAGCTCCAGCTTGCGGACCTTGTTCCCGCCGTACAGGGGATGTGAAAGATCGTCTCGTTTGATCAGCAGAAGCGGCTGCCCCGAGATTTCGGGGAGCTGCTCCAGCGGCGTGGGCCAGCTGCCCAGTTCCACGTAGGGAACGGTCTTTTCCAGTACAGGATAACGTTCTGCCAGTGATTTTATACTCATTGCAGGGCCTCCCTCCGTTGCCAAAAAGGTCTTCTTTATTTATAATTTCAGTATATCATATTTATTTCGGAAAAATGTTTCGGGGAAGGGTTAAAAAAATGGCGAAAACGCCCAAGGAGATGAGTGATAGTTGGATATTTTAGAAGCTATTGTCGTACCCCGGCCCAACGGCAGCACCGAATTTTACCGGACAGCCGAATATATTCAGGAATGGCTGGCCGGGCAGGGGCTCTCCGTGGAAACCCATCTGTTCAGCATGCGTCCTTTCTTTTTTGAGATTGTCGCTGCAGCGATTATCGCCGCCGCCCTCTTGTTCATTTACCTGGCCTTTTTTCGCAAAAGCTGGCTGGCGGTACTGCCGGTATTGCTGCTGGGCCTGGTGATGCTCTTCGAGGCCAGCCTGGGCACCACGATAATCAGCGGAATGATCCGAAAAGATGCCGAAAACATCATTGTTTCGATACAGCCGGAAACAGCGGAGCGGGAGCTGATCCTCTCCGCGCACTACGATTCAAAGACGCAGCCCCTCGATCACCGGCAGCGCGAACTGGTCTTTCAGCTGATCATCCCTTCGGTGGCGGCGGGAGTGCTGCTGCCCCTGCTCTGGTGGGGGCTGCATTACCGGAGGCGCCGCCCCGGTAAGAAGGTTTCCCTGCTGCTGGGAGCAGTGCTGGCGCTGCTGCCGGCCTACTGGCTGCTCCTGGCTTTCACCTTCGGCGGCGGCTTCATGGCCCGGCCTTCTCCGGGGGCGGTGGATAACGGCACCGCGGTCAGTGTCCTGATGAACCTGTCCAAAGAGCTGCAGGAGACAGCGCTGGAAAAAACAGCGGTAACCGTGGTTTTGTTCGCCGCCGAAGAGCTGAATATGCAGGGGTCGCAGGCCTACCTGCGGGATCACCCCCGGGAGGGAGCGCTCCCGGCGTACAACGTTAACCTGGAGCTGGTCTGCCAGGAGGGGGATTACGTTTACTGGCAGGAGGACGGGGTTTTTACCACCCGCTACCCCACCGCAGGCATGCTGAACGAGATGCTGGATAAAGCCACCTTGGAAGTCACCGGGCAAAATATCAAACCCCTGGAGGCCGACTTTACCACCATCAGCGACAGCGGCTCTTTCCTGGCGGCGGGGATCCCCTCCACCACCCTGGGCAATGCCGGGTCGGCCGAGCTGGGCTGCAGCTTCTTCCATTCTCACCTGGACAACATGGAACGGGTGGTGCCGGAGCGCATTGAAGAGCTGGTGCAGATACTGAAGCAGTTCACCCTGAACTTCGATGCGGCCGAAATCTAGCTTTTGACTGGATAAATCTGCCCGGTTGAAGGAATAAGCGGGCCGGCTGTAGAAAAATAGTACATAATGTAACGATCTGTCTTCCTTGATCACGCAGAGGAGAAATAATATGGAGGCACCCAAAAATACAACCTGTCCGCACTGCAAGCTCCCGCTTAGAGAGTACCACGACTTTACAACCTGTCCCACCTGCCAGACCTCTTATCACGAGAAATGCTGGCAGGAGTGCGAGGGGTGCACTTCTTGTACCGCAACTGCCGGCAAAAAGAACGCCCTGGACAAAACGCTCTCCTGGTACCTGTTCCACGGCAACAAAAACTTGGGGCCCCTGACCTGGGAGGAGCTGTGCGGCCATCCCGGCATTCAACCCGGTGACCTGGTCTGGAACAGCCGGCTGCCGGACTGGGTCAGGGCCGATCAGATCCCCCAGCTGCCGCTGAAAAGATCTCGGGAGAAGCCGGGGGCGGAACCCGCCAGGAAAGCAAAAACCGGCAAAATGACACCGCCGCACGCAGCAGGAGAAGATGAGGGCGGGGCACTCACAGGCGAGGAGCACCCCGGAGAACAACCCTTTTCTGAAGACGAGGTGCCGCAGTGGAAACTGGGCGAAGCGGTAAAAATTTCGGAGCGCGACGGAGAGCTGCCGGACGATGACGACGGAGCCCTTGCCGCGAAACCCTCGCCAACAGAGCAGTCCCCCGAAGAACCTTCCCGGGCAGAGCAGATTCTGGATCGGCTTTATGCCGGTGAAGTGCCGGGGCCGCCCCCGGATACGGACTTTCTTGATCGTAAAGAAGAGTACGACGATAAAAAAGCAGGGGCCGGGCGCAGGCATACCCGCCACATCATTTTTGGGATCCTTCTCGCCCTGGGCGGCACCGTTACCGCAATAGCAGCCACCCACATTGCCACCAGCAAAGAAATTTTCTATTACATCGCTGCCGGGTGGGCCGTTGTGGTGGGGATCATTGATTTTTCCTGGGGGGTTTGGGGCCGGCTGAAACAGAGAGCACCGGAGCAGAGCTGAACTGCAGCGCTGCTTGGCCCAAGCTTTCCAGCGTTTTATCTACCGCTGTTACCGCCGAACTGGTTTATTTACTGCTGCAATTCAAAGCAACAGGCGCCGTACTTAAAATACGGTAC
>JAAZIE010000407.1 GCA_012510305.1 Bacillota bacterium
GTGGTGCTTCTTTTATATTTAGGTTTAAATCTTCCCTTTTCAATTGGTATTCTTGCCGCTATCGTGTGGGTGATTGTTAGGGAACGGCCAAATGTGCGATTAGTAAAAGAATATATTTTGAAAGGAATATCATTGGAGCCAACCGTATTGATACTGGGTATTATGTTCTTCAAGTCAACGGTGGAGAGTTGTGGCCTTATGGAAGATGTAATTGGATGGTTCATGGTATTGGGCGCGCCTATTTTACTACCAATGATCTTGCTGCCATTATTAATAGGTTTGGTCCTTGGGAATTATGCTGGAGCTGTAGCAATGAGTTTTGCATTTTTGAGCGGTACATATCAGTATATACCTTTGCTGGCGGTTATCGGTATTGTGGCCAGGATAGGAGTATATATATCACCTGTTGATTCGTCACGCTTATTGACTGTGGGGTACTTTCATGGAAATGACAACTTGCTGCGTAGTAAAATACTGAAATCGCTTGGTTGTTCCGTAGTATTGGTAGCGATATACATAATGCTGGCATCTGGGGCGGGTGTTTTATAGAAAGATACTGTCAGGATCATGTTGCACAATTCTATCAGATCAATGGCGATAACATTGCACTTTATACAGCGGGAACCAAAACAATATACGGATGCTGCGACCGAAGGGCCCGACTGGCGCGGGGTGCTTGCGGTATCATACGTATATCCCAAGAATATCGGTAAAATAAATGAGCTGACGAATTTAATATATCCAAAGTCATTAATTTAGCAAAAACATACTAGGGGGGGGCTATCTGGTAAGAATTACATCCACAATAAATATTTCGTTGATCAGGCGTTTTATCGGCATGATTGCGGGTTTCTTTTTTATAGCTTTTGGCATAGTCCTGATTCTAAATTCAGGGCTGGGGGCCAACTCATGGAATGTTCTGCATATCGGTTTAAGCCTGTCCACGCCTCTAACACTGGGACAATCTATCCAGATTGTCAGCTTAATATTGGTCATTGTAAACTGGTGTCTGGGTGAGCGTCCAGGCCTTGCTACAATTCTCAAGATGGTTGCGGTGGGCTGGTTTGTAGATCTTATTGTTTTTATAAATTTGGTTCCTCTGGCAGGAACATGGTTCACTCAATATTTAGATATGATTGGCGGTACCTTATGTATGGGCTTGGGCTCGGCTGTCTATATCAAGACGGACTTGGGAAGGGGACCAAGAGACGGGTTTATGTTTGCTCTGCAACGGCTAACGTCCCGGCCCCTGATACTGGTAAGGACAGTAATCGAAGCTGGAGCGCTGGTTTTGGGAATTTTGTTAAAGGGTCCTTTCGGGATCGGCTCAATCGTAATTACCCTCACCTTTGGTTGGGTTTTACAAGGATCACTTTCTTTTTTTAAGCTGCTAGAGAAGAAACTTTGTCGGCGCGGGAGCGGCTCCCATTTTTACAGAGTTTAATGCAGGAAAGACGCCGCTCAACCTGATTCACCTGGAAAACATGTCGGCAGTAGCGCGAGCCGGGGGAACGATTATGCCGGCGATGCCCTCTTTTTATCACCGGCCGGCGGATCTGAACGATCTTGTTTTGCAATTTACCGGCCGGGTGATGGACATGTTGACGCTTCCTCATCAGCTGACCAGGAGGTGGGGCGGGCCGGAGCAACTGTAAGCGGTGAAAATTACCGGCCGGGGGCTCACCGTTTTTGCTTTTTTGTGCTGTCGCGGCACCCTGGGCGGTGGAGCATCTTCCCCCGGTCATCCCTTTAAGGAGTTGGTCAAATGGTAGAAAAACTTATTTTTAGCCTGCAGGTTTTCATTCTGGGTTTTAGCGTGGTCTTGGTGATTCTGTTTGCTCTCTACGGGCTCACCCTTCTATTTAACCGGTTTTTTATCCCGGGAACAAAGGGAGGGCCGGTAGCGGAGGGGGAGGAGCTTACCGGGGGTCTTTCACTGCAGGCCGCTGCTGCTGCCGCCGCGCTAAGATACCACGGCACGGCGGTCTCTGCCGGTACAAGCCGGGGCGGCCGGGATCAGCCGCCGGGATAGAACGGGGCTGTTGTTCGTGTTAGCGGCTGCAGAAAAATAATTGCAACTGGATACTGACGAGGAGGAAAAGGATTTGAAGGAGTACAAAGTGACTGTTGATGGCCGGGTATTTAATGTGGTGGTAGAAGAGGTGGCTGCTTCTGATTTGCCGCAGCCCCCGGGGTGTGCAGTCCGGGAGGTTTCAGCGGAAAAGAGGACGGAGCCGCAGCCCTCTCCCGGGACCGATCAGCTTTTGAACGTAGAAGCGCCGATGCCCGGTGCCATTATCGATGTGGCGGTAAAGAGTGGAGATGCCGTGAAAGAGGGCGACGTTCTTGTGATTCTGGAAGCGATGAAGATGGAAAACGAGATCACCGCGCCCCGGGCGGGCACGGTGAGCACAGTTCATGTGCAGGCGGGGGATACGGTTGAAGGCGGTGAAGCCCTGGTGGCGTTATCTTAAACGGGCCTGCCTCTATTTCGGTAAAGAAAGGAATTAGATAATGGGAGAACTGATTCGGGAATTTATTCATA
>JAAZIE010000408.1 GCA_012510305.1 Bacillota bacterium
AGTCATACCCTTCTGCAAGGTCATGCCCGTAAGAGTTTACATTCTGCCCCAGCAGCGTAATTTCCAGGTACCCGGCGGCGGCCAGGATGCGCGCATCGCGCAGGATCGTCTCGAAAGGGCGGCTGCGCTCACGTCCGCGCACGTGGGGAACAATACAGTAAGAGCAATAATTGTTGCACCCGTGAATGACCGGCAGCCAGGCACGGTAGTGACTGGAACGGCGAACGGGCAGCCCCTCCCGCTCCGCATTCTCTTCACCTGTATCGACGAGCGGGCGGCGGTTCCGGATAGCCTGCTCCAGCAGCTGCGGAAAGCGGGGCAGGGCGTGGGTGCCGAAAATGAGATTGACAAAGCGGAAACGGCGGGCCAGATCGGCGGCGACGGCCGGCCGCTGGGCCATGCAACCGCCCACGGCGATAACAAGGTCCTCCCTTTCTCTTTTTAACTTCCCCAGGCGTCCCAAAAGCCCGGCAACCTTCTCTTCGGGTTTACGGCGGACGGCGCAGGTATTGATCACGATGATATCGGCATCGCCGGGGCCGGCCGCCGCCCGGTAGCCCATGCTTTCGAGCATCCCGGCAAGCACCTCGGTGTCAAACTCGTTTGCCTGGCAGCCAAAAGTAGCCGTTAGATACTTTTTACCCTCGCCCACCAGGTCCGCCCTGAAAGGCAGCTCCATCGAAGCCTGTTCCACCCTGACGCCTCCTTCTTCACTTTATTATACCAAAATATCGAACCGATCAAAGGATGAAGGCGCCCCTCCGGAAAATATGCCCGGCAATGCCACCATCTTGCTCCTGCCCAAACCGCCAATTAAAAATAAGAAGCAGGAGCAACCTGCTTCTTATGATCACGGCTCCATCAGTTTTTCGCCGGCGGCCCCGCCGGCGGCGGCTCTTTTTACCGGGGCTGCATGGTTTCACAGTAGGTCTGGCCCGAGCTCACGCTTTCCTCTTCTTCCAGTTCACCGGCAAATTCAAAATCCGCCTGGTAATACAGCTCTTCTTCGTCGCCGGCCACCAGGCTGTTTTTTACCCAAATCTCGGCGGCGGTGCAGTAATCCCCCTTCCCCCAGAAAACACAGCTGTTCACTTTGCACCTCACTTCGGTCATGAGCAAAAACCTCCCCTAAAGCTGTACTTTCCACTAGAATGGCCCGATTAAGATGCTGCTATCCCCCCAGTTTTTTTCGGCGGGCAGGATTTTTGATATTTAAACCGAAATATAAAAGGTTTAAGGGGCTTATTATTTAAAACAAGTAAAGGGGTCCGAAAAATGCATCGTTACGGATGGGTGATCTTCTTGACCCTGGCGCTGGTGGTCGTTACCGGTCCGCTTTATGTTCAGGAACTAAAAGAACGAGAACGACTGAGGTTCGAAGAGCAGCAGGAGAAAAATGAACGCCTGGCCCGGCAAATTGACAACATGGAAGAAATTTATGATCACCGGGTTCAGGAGCTAACCGAGTCCCGCAAAGAAAACCGCAAGTTGCTCCGGAAACTGGACGAAGCTCATGAAGATATTAAAGATGTGAAGCACCGGAATAACGAGCTTGAATCGATCCTTTTCAACCAGCGGGAAACCTACCAGAATGCGGTGGGAATGCGCGGCGCCAGCATGCCGGTGCTGACCCGCTCCAATTTCACCGCCAAGCAGTACGAAAGGGCCTGGTGCAGCCTCGGGGCGCACGGTCTAAAAGGCACCGGAGAGGCCCTCGTGCGTGCCGAAGAGATTTACGGCGTAAACAGCCTCGTTCTTTCAGGAATAGCCTTTCTCGAGAGCGCCGGGGGGAACTCAAGGCTGGCCCGGAAAAAAAACAACCTTTTTGGGCTCGGCGCCGGGGGCGCTGATCCCTACAGGAACGCGCTCTCTTTTTCCTCCAGGAGTGAATGCATATACCACACCGCCAATGTGCTGCGCAGCCGTTACTTAAGCCGCGGCTCCCTGTTTTACCGGGGGAGAAACCTTGCCGCCATCGGGCCGAACTACGCCGCCGATCCGCTCTGGGCGAATAAAGTGAGCCGGCACATGTCCCTCATAGCCCGCGCCGCCATCCCCGGCGGTCGCTAGCCGGCATCCGTCCCCACCGGAAACACCCTTGGTGCTTTGCGGTCATCCCGGGGGCGCAGCCCGGAGGATCTTATGCATCGAGGCGGAACCCTCATCAAAAACCCCGGTCTTTCTTTCTGTCCGCCGCCCGGCCGGA
>JAAZIE010000409.1 GCA_012510305.1 Bacillota bacterium
GAATGATGCCGCCGTCCAAAGAAAAACGCAGGAACAGGGCCATGTACAGAGCTGCACCGACCAGCACGGCGTCGATCAGTACCGGTACAATATCTCTTAAGGCTTTGTTTATGAAACCCTCTTTCATGTAATCCCCTTTTCCGGTAAACAGGCATGTTCTCGAATACTTATTTCGACGCCGTCACTTTTACTTCCTGCCTGCTCCGGCTCTCTTATCCAGGGGATGAAAAGGTGCCGGATTGGACGGTGACAGCCCCATACCTTCGCGCTTGTCCCCGGAATCTTGCTTCCGGCAAACGGTCACACCCCGGCATCCGCATGAAATAGCGGGCGGGTTCAGTCGATTCTTTGTCGCTGATCCGAGGGAATCGGCTCTGTGGAAAAGGGATCCCGCAGGCGTTTATTCTTATCTTTTCCGGGAAAACCGGCCGGCCTGCGCGGTCCCGGTAATTTTTGCTGGGGTAACCGCGCCACCCTGACCCCAAACACCTCCCGGATCAGTTTTACCCGCGCTGCTTCGTCAATTACCCAGTAATTCAGCGCGTCAATTGATCCCCGCGGCGCGTACTGCATCTCTCCGGGGAAAACATATGTTTTGATACCCCCGGGATCTATCCGTGCCCCCAGCAGGGCCAGGGCGGCGATCTGCCTCGCCGAAAGGTTTGTCTCCACGTTTTCGTTCAAGGTCCGGTAGATCCCCGGCAGCTCGCTCAAGCGGCCCTGCCGTCGCAGCTGCCGGAAAGCGGCGATAACGATCTTCTGCTGTCTTTTGGCGCGGCCCAGGTCGCCGCCCACAGCACGATTGCGGACATAGCGCATAAAGTCTTTACCCGTCAGGTGCTGATAACCCTTCTTCAGCAGCACGCGGCCGCGGCCGGTTTTGGCCCTCACATCGATATCGACATCGTAATAAAAACCGCCCAGCCGGTCGATGATCTCCACCACCGCATCCATATCCAGCCGCACATAGTAATGCACCGGGATACCGCCCAGAAAATCCTCGATCGTCTTGATGACCGTTTCCACGCCGCTTTTGTCGGGATCCTCCACCCCTTTCCGGAAGTAACCGTACATGTAGGCATGGTTGATTTTATCGTAACCCCCGGTGCCGTTTATCTTGACATAGCTGTCCCGGGGAATATTGACCAGGGCGACATCAGGCTCGCGCAGGTTAATCGAGGCGATCATGATCGTGTCGGGGCGGTAGATCTTGTAATACCGATCCCGGGAGGCTTTCCGATCGAACCCCAGCAAGAGCAGGTTCACCCTGTTGCCGTCAAAATGCACGCGCCAGTCCTCGCCGGATTGCAGGGCCTGCCAGGGATCAAGGACATATTTCCACAGCGCCGCCCCCCCCAGGCCCAGCGCGGAAAGGATCAGGAGCGGCAGCAGGATGTACCTGATCGCTTTTTTTCTAGCGGCATCGGAAGCAACTATTTTTTTCCACATAGCCCTATTATGCACCTTAACTAAATTAAATTTTCACATTCTTTAATCTTGGTTTATGATGCCCGGGTTACCCGATCCAGCTTGGCGCGAACAATAAGGCGATGGGTGCCGCGAACATTTTTGGGATGGCAGGTTTGCAGGGTTAAAGCGGGATAGTCGGTGGGGTCGATTACACTCCAGTCGTCGGGTTCCACTATTCTGATCCATTCCGTCTCGTAGATAAAGCGGTAACCCTCTACATCGAGAAACAGCTGATCGCCCTCTACAAGCTGATCCAGGTCGGTAAAGAAGCCCCAGTAAGAGCCGCGGTGCGCCGCGACGGCCACATTGCCCGGTTCGGTGGAGGGCATCGCGCTGCACTCGAAGTGAACCGGCCCCCGATCCTGGAGAGCATCGTCGTAAACATCACCGGCCTGCACAATCAGGTCTACGTTGATCTTGGAAATTACCAGGCGCATCTGCTGTCTTTTGCTGATGACAACATCATCAAATGTCTCGTCAGCAGGCAGTTCAAAGGAAAGATCCTCGTAAGCGCTCCGAAGCTGCTTCTGGTAGCTGCCAATGCGCACTTTTTCGTACACATAATAGCCCAGCAGCCCCAGGCCGCAAACAATGAGCAGCACGCCGCCCCATTGGATAAATTTGTTTCCTTTAATGGCTTTTTTCAGCAAAGAAGAAAAACTCCTTTCCTCAAAGCTTCATGCCGGTCAAGCCAACCGTCAACCTTAAC
>JAAZIE010000410.1 GCA_012510305.1 Bacillota bacterium
ATATCCGTCCACGATAAACTCCCGGGGAATTACGGTGACAATCTCTCGCTCAGGGGTAAGCGGGATCACCCGGGCTGCCTGGATCACCCTTTCCAGATCCTCCGCCCGGATCTCCCGATCTTCGGCCTGCACCGCCGTTACGCCCCGGTTGTTGATCAGCTCCGTGTTCAGCCCCTGCAACCCCACGTAGGCAGAATCTATTTTAAAACCGCACATGCGCTCGGCTTCAGCGGCGGCGGCGGCGATCGCCTCCACGGTTAGCTCCAGGTCCACGATCGCTCCTTTTTTCATCCCCTCCGTGGGACTTAGCCCCAGGCCGATAATACTGATGGTGCCGTCAGGGCGGGGTTCACCTACAATTACCCTTACCTGCGTTGTGCCCACATCGATGCCGACCAGATTATTTTTCCGAGACATTTCTCCACCCCTTTGCCCTTCCCAAATCAATTCCACATCGCTCAAATATTCCCTTCATCTTCATGCTGCCCGGTAAAAATTCTTATTCGGCTACCAGCACCAGGCGGTCCGCCGGGCGCAAATCGAGGCAGTCACCGTTGCCCGGCAGGCGGGACGCTTCCTGGAGCAGCTGCATTTTTTGAACCATCTTCCCGCTGTCTCCGAGCAAAACCCTGCGCCGGTCCGCGGTGTAAAGGACCAGGTTCTGCGGATCTGCCAGGTTCAGCTCCGCCGCCTCCAGCGGCTGCATCTGCGGCAGCGCCTCCAGAAATGCAACGAGGGCTTCGCGTTTCGCCTTGTTTAACAGCGGTTCACCCATCGCCATCTCCTCCACCGTCACGCCGGTAATGACCGGCAGGTTTACCGCCGGCCGGGGCTCTTCGGCAAAAAGTGCGCCTTCCCGGTCCACCAGCCAGAAGCGCTCCCCGGCAAGCAGCGAAGCGGCCGCTTCTTTCTCCCGCACCCGGATAGAGAGAGCGCCCGGCATATTTTTTTTCACCGTGACGGCGCTGATTTCAGGAAGCGCAGCCAGCCTCTCCTCGATCTTGCGCCGACCAAGGAAAAACAGGCTTGTCCCCTTTTTCACCCCGCTGCACTCGATTATTTCCCTTTCGCCCAGGCGAACCGCCCCGGTAACATCGATCTGCTCCACCCTGCAGAAAAGTTCATGCCCCCTGTACAGAAGCCACCCCAGCCCCAAAAACAAAGCAAGCGTCAAGACCAGGGTGAGCGCTTTCTTCAGCCGCCGGCAGCGCCCGGCCGGCGATCCGGATTGCACCGGTTTAAGGCTCCTGATATTGCCTGCACCCTTCATCCCAAAGAGGCCTCCTCGCGAACAGCTTCCTCCCGGGAGATCCGCGCTCCCATCCCGGCCAGAGTTTCCGGAAAACGGTCATACCCCCGTTCGATATGCTTGATCTCCAGGATCTCGCTTTCCCCGGCAGCGGCCAGGGCGGCGAGAACCAGGGCGGCGCCGGCCCTCAGATCGGTAGCCCTGACCACGGCGCCGTTCAAGCCCTCCACCCCGCGGATTGCAGCCCGGTGGCCGTGCAGCTCGATTTTTGCACCCATTTTGCGCAGCTCGGGCAGATGGTGAAAACGGGTGTTGAAAACACGTTCGGTTATGGTGCTGTCGCCCTCCGCCAGGGCCAGGCAGGCCAGCAGCTGCGGCTGCAGATCGGTGGGGAAACCGGGATAAGGCCCGGTCTCGACCCCGGACAGCCCTTTCAAGCGCCCGGCGGCGCTCACTGTAACCGCGCTGCCGTTAACCGCCACGTCGGCACCGGCCCGCTTGAGAAACCCCGTGAGCACGGCGAGGTGCTCCGGGACGCTCTCCTCCACGGTAACGGTTCCCCGGGTCACCGCCGCCGCGAGCAAAAAGGTGCCGGCGACGATACGGTCGGGAAAGACGCGGTAGCTGCCGCCGCGCAGCTCCGTCCCCCCCCTGATCTTGATCATGGAGCTGCCGGCACCGCTGATCCTGGCACCGATAGTATTCAAAAAGTTCTGCAGATCGACGATCTCCGGCTCGCAGGCGGCATTTTGAATGACCGTTTCGCCGCGGGCGCAAACCGCGGCCAGCATTAAATTTTCCGTGGCGCCCACGCTGGGGTAAACCAGGGGCACCTCACTGCCCCGGAGCCGCCCCCGCGCTTCAATGTAACCGTCCCTCTCCTCGATAATCGCCCCCAGCCTCTGCAACCCCTCCAGGTGCAGGTTGATGGGGCGTTTCCCGATGGCACAGCCGCCCGGATAACAGATCCGGACCCGGCCCAACCGGCCCAGCAGCGGCCCCATGAGAAAGATGCTCGAGCGCATCTCCCGCATCAGCACATCGGGAACATGATAGCAATCCAGTGCTCCGGTCTGCAGAAGCAGGTCTGCGCCCTCGCGGTCCACCTGCGCACCGAGGCGGGTTAAAATAGAGAGCATCGCCCGCACATCTCCCAAAAGCGGCACCTCTTTCAGGCGAATTTTCTCTTTGCTCCCGTTGAGCAGGGAGCCGGCCAGAACCGGCAGAATTGAATTTTTTGCACCGTGTACCCTGGCTGTTCCGGCGAGAGGGAGGCCCCCCTGAACCAGATATTTTGCCACACTACTCCACTCCCATTAATTTATCTCTTTTCGCCGATAATCCGGACCTCCGCCTGCAGCTCCACGGCGAATTTTTCCCGTACCAGCCGCCGCACCCTTTCGATGAGCTCCTCGATATCGCCGGCCGAGGCCCCGCCGGGATTGATGATAAAATTGGCATGCTTTTCCGATACCCTGGCCGGGCCCACGGAAAGCCCTTTGCCTCCCGCTTCTTCGATGAGCGATCCGGCGGGGCGTTCGGGGGGGTTGCGAAAGACGCTGCCGGCGCTGGGCAGGGCGGGGTGGCGGCGGCGCCTCTCGGCCAGGCAGTGCTCCACTTCCCTGTTCAACTCTTCCGAATCCCCTTTTCCCAGCTCTAGAAGAGCCTCCACGATGATCCCCTTTTCAGCCAGGTTGCTCTTCCGGTAGCCGAAAACAATATCCTCCCGGCCCAGCGTAATCGCCTTCCCGTCAAAGCGAACCAGGCGTATTTTGCTCACCAGGCGGCCGATATAGCTGCCGAAAGCGCCCGCGTTCATCACCAGCGCTCCGCCCAAAGAACCGGGGATGCCGGCGCCGAAACCAAGGCCCCCCAGCCCCTCTTTCGCCGCCTCCCTCGCCAGCATGGTCAGCGGCGTTCCCGCCCCGGCACGCAGCGAACTCCCCTCGCGATAAATATAGTTGAAGGGGGCGCCCAGATGCACCACCAGCCCCCTGATCCCGCCGTCGCGAACCAGCAGATTGGTCCCATTGCCAAAAACAAAAAGGGGCAGCCCCGTTTTGTTGCCGTAGCGGACAATCTCCTGCAGTTCGCCCTCATCTGCGGGAAGGAGATAATAATCCGCCGGCCCTCCCACCTTCCAGGATGTATGTAACGACATCGGCTCGCTCTCTTTGATGCCGGCTTGCAAGCGCCGGCCCAGCTCCTGCTTCGGATTCAACAGTTTAGCCCTCCAACAGGATAATTTATTCTATGCGTAAGCTAATGCTTATGTTAGCCCTCTCCCGGGCACCCCCCGGCGATCTCACAGAGGCTGCGGTAAAGACGCGCGGCGGCATCGGGAACCCCTATTTTTTTTCCCGCCCGGCCCATCTGCTCCAGCAGCTCCGGCGCAGCCCACAGCCGGTTCAGCTCGCGCCGCAGGCGGTGATGATTGAACTCTTTTTCCTCCACCAGCAGCGCCGCCCCCGCTTTTTCCAGCAGGCGGGCATTGTAAAACTGGTGATTGTGAACCACGTTCGGCGAAGGCACCAGGATCGCCGGCAGCCCCAGGGCGGTAATTTCAGCCAAAGTGGTGGCCCCGGAGCGGGCTACAAGCAGGTCTGCCGCAGCCAGCGCCGCCGGCATCTCGTTGAGATAAGGGTACAGCCGGACCCTTTGCGGCACCCTCCCCAGCTGCTCTTTAACCTGCCGGTAGTAAATTTCTCCGGTAACATAGAGCAGCTGCACCGCCCGGGGAAGCCAGCCCGCGCCTAAATAGTGTATCATGACCTCGTTTATTTTCAATGCGCCGCGGCTGCCGCCGTAAACCAGGAGGGTGCTTAAAGAAGGATCCAGGTTCAAGCGGGCCCGGGCCGCCCGGCGATCCACCCCCACCACCTCGCTGGCGCGGGGGTTTCCCGTAAAAACGGTGCGGCTGCGGTGCGGAAAAGCGTCTCGCGATTCTTCAAAAGACAAACAAACCCGGCTCACCAGCGGCGCCAGGATGCGGTTAACCCGGCCCGGCAGCGCGTTCTGCTCGTGCAGGGCCGTGGGCAGCCGGGCGGCCAGGGCGGCCAGCATGACCGGGGCGGAGACGTAGCCGCCGGTGCCGAAGACAAGATCCGGTTTGAAGCTTTTGATGATCCGGCGGGACTTGAGAAAGCCTCGCCAGAGATCGCGGCCGAAAGGGCCCACCCCGCGCAGGGTGGGTTCAAACCCGCGCGCCGGTATCGTCTGCAGCGTGAAACCCGCCGCAGGGACGATCTTCTGCTCCAGCCCCTGCTTGCTGCCCACAAAAAGCAGCTCCGCCGGCGGATCCCCCTTTTGCAGGTGGCGGGCCAGGGCCAGGGCCGGATAAATATGACCGCCTGTCCCACCCCCGCCGATGATTATGCGCATCGCCGGCCCCCTCCTTTCGCCCGGTTACTTGCGGCAGTGCCGGGATATATTCAGCAGAACGCCCAGGGAGATGAGGTTCAAAAAAACCGAACTGCCTCCCGCGCTGATCAGCGGCAGGTTGATTCCGGTCACCGGCAGCGAACCGGTAACCATGCCGATATTGATCAGAACCTGCAGCACCAGCATCGCCGTAATGCCGGCCGCCAGCAGGCTGCCGAAGGTATCGGGCGCGGTGAGCGAGATCCGCAATCCCCGCCAGGTAAGCACAAAAAAGAGCAGCAGCACCGCCGTGGTACCGACAAAACCAAGCTCTTCGCCGATGACCGCAAAGATAAAATCGTTGTGGGGGAAAGGCAGGTAGTAGAGTTTCTGCCTGCTCCGTCCCAGCCCCACTCCAAAAATATGCCCCGGCCCCAGGGCATAAAGCGATTGAATGATATGGTAACCGTCCCTGGTGGGATCGGCCCAGGGATCGAGAAAAGAAAAAAGCCGTTTCATGCGGTAGGGCTCCTTGATCGTCAGCGCCACCAGGGCCGGCAGCGAGACCAGCCCCAGGGCCAGGGCCTGCTTGAAGGGCATTCCCGCCAGCAGGACAATCACCGCCGTCCCGGCCAGCAGGATCAGGGCGCTGCCCAGGTCGGGCTGGATCACGATGATCACAAAGGCGATGCCGGCCAGCAGAAGAGGGATAAAGCTGCTGGACCAAAATTTTTCCATCCTGATGCTGCGGCTGCTTAGAAACGCCGCAGTAAAAACAACAAAGGAGAGCTTGGCAAACTCGGCCGGCTGAAAAGTGAAGAAACCGAGAGCGAGCCAGCGCTTGGCCCCCGTCCCCAGGTCGGTGCCCAGTCCGGTAAAAACCAGGGCCAGCAGGACAAAGCTGACCAGCATCAGGATCAGCGACAGGCGCCGCAGGGCCCGGTAATTTACCCGGGAGAGCAGGTACATTCCCAAAAGGCCCATCGCGACCCAGATCGCCTGGCGCTGCAAAAAATAATAGGGGTTACCCTGCTCCTCCTCGGCGATAACATAGCTGGCGCTGAAGATCATGATCAAGCCTATCCCCAGCAGTAAAAAGGTCACCAGGATCAAGGCATAATCGGGTTC
>JAAZIE010000411.1 GCA_012510305.1 Bacillota bacterium
ACCGGCTTTGCCCTGCTGGCTTCCGCCTCTGTACAGGAAGTGATGGACCTGGCCCTGGTGGCCCACCTGAGCACAATTAAATCACGGGTCCCTTTTCTGCATTTCTTCGATGGTTTTCGCACTTCTCATGAAATGCAAAAAATAGAAGTGATCGATTACGAAGATATCAAAAAATTAGTCGATGGGAAGGCGATCGCCGCATTCCGTAAAAGGGCGCTCAACCCCGAAAGGCCTCACCAGCGCGGCACAGCCCAGAACCCGGACACTTACTTCCAGAACCGCGAGGCGGCCAATCCCTTTTACCTGGCCGTGCCGGAAATAGTATCTGAAGCGATGGCCCGCGTTACCGAGCTCACCGGGCGCCGTTACCGGCTCTTTGATTATGTCGGTGCGCCCGATGCCGAGAATATTATCATCTGCATGGGCTCAGGGGCGGATACGGTTGAGGAGACCGTCAATTACCTTTGTGCCCAAGGAGAAAAAGTGGGGTTGATCAAAGTCCGCCTGTACCGTCCTTTTTCCGGAGAACACTTTATGGCGGCGCTGCCGCCCGCCTGCAAGCGCATTGCCGTGCTCGATCGGACCAAGGAACCGGGCTCACCGGGCGAACCGCTCTACCAGGATGTCTGCACCGCCTTTATGGAATCGCGCCGGATGCCGGTAATATTAGGCGGACGCTACGGTCTCAGCTCCAAGGAGTTTACTCCCTCCATGGTCAAGGCTGTTTTTGATAATCTACAGCAAGAACGCCCCAAAAACCACTTTACCGTAGGTATCACCGACGATGTCACCCACAGTTCGCTGGAGGTGAAGGAGCAGATCGATGCCGTTCCCGCCGGGACCTATGGATGTAAATTCTACGGGCTTGGTTCCGACGGCACTGTCGGCGCCAACCAGAACAGCATCGTCATTATCGGTGACAACACCGATCTTTACGCCCAGGCTTATTTTGTCTACGACTCGAAAAAATCAGGCGGGCTTACCGTTTCCCACCTGCGCTTCGGCCCCAAGCCCATCCAGTCGCCCTACCAGATCGAACAGCCCGATTTTGTGGCCTGCCATAACCCCTCCTATGTAACCCGTTACAAGCTCCTCGAGGGGATCAAGGAGGGTGGTATCTTCCTGCTGAACTCGCCCTGGAGCATCGCAGAGATGGAAACGCAGCTGCCGGCGGAGCTGAAGCGGATTATCGCCGGGAAAAAGCTGAAATTCTATAACATCGATGCAGTCAAGATCGCCCGGGGGGTGGGGCTGGGCGGAAGGATCAACGTGATCATGCAGGCAGCATTCTTCAAAACCTCAGAGGTGATCGACCCTTCACTCGCTTTTTCGGAGATGGAGAAAATGATCGATATGTCGTACGGCAAAAAAGGCCCCAAAATAGTGGAGAAAAATATTGCAGCGATGCACAAAGCCCTTGAAGCGATCGAAGAGGTGCGTTATCCGGAAAGCTGGGCCGCTGCCGACAGCGGGGCCCGTCATATCCCTGAAGAAGCGCCGCAGTATGTCCACGAGGTCGTCTACCCGATGCTGGAACTGCAGGGCGACCGGCTGCCGATCAGCAAATTTGAACCGGACGGTGTGGTTCCCCTGGGAACAACCCGTTATGAGAAGCGCGGCATCGCCGTCCAGGTGCCGGTTTGGCTGCCCGAGCACTGCATTCAGTGCAATCACTGCGCCTTCGTCTGCCCCCATGCGGCGATCCGGCCCTATCTCGCTGAAGAGAAGGATCTGGAAAATGCTCCGGAGGGTTTCACCACCATTGAAGGCAGGGGCAAGAACCTCGAGGGGCTGCGCTACCGCATCCAGATCTCGCCCCTCGACTGCACCGGCTGCGGC
>JAAZIE010000412.1 GCA_012510305.1 Bacillota bacterium
CAGTGAACCGTAGCGCCGGGCATTGTCGGCCAGCTGTTCGATCCCTTTAAGCCTTTCCTCGTACTGGTCGGGATAGTTTTTGTGGAGGATCTCTTCGTAGCCTTGCCCCATGATCAGGGCAACCAACCCGGCGATGCCCTCATTTTCTCCGCCCTTTTCTGCACCGGTGAGCGCCGGCAAGCGCTCCCGGAGCGCTTCCAGGGTCCGGCAAAGCGTGCGCCAGCCCTCTTTGCCGCGGGCGGGAACCACCCGGCCGGACAGGGCGGCATCAAGGGGATCACCGCTTTCCCTGAGATCGCTCCAGAGCCGGTTGAAGGTAGCCTGCCCCAACCCCGGTTGCAGCAGCGCCAGGCGCCGCCAGGCCTCTGCATCGGCGGGGTTGTGGAGCACCTTCAGATAGGCCAGCACATCTTTGATGTGGCTTTTTTGCAAAAACTTGAGCCCGCCGAAGGTGCAGTAAGGGAGCCCCTCCCGCAAAAGGGCAAACTCCAGTTCGGCGGAGAGGTACGCGCTGCGATAAAGCACGGCCATCTCCCTCAAGGGAATACCGCCGCGACGCAGGGCGCTGATCCGCTCAAGCACAAAGGAGGCTTCTTCACGGGCGTCCCTGGCGCCGACGACCAACGGTTTTTCGACGGGGGGATTATCCGAAAATAGTTTTTTCGGCAGCTGCACCCGGTTAAAAGCGATAGAAGCGTTGGCCAGGGCGACGATCTCCGGGGTGCTGCGGTAATTTTGCTCCATCCGCACCACCAGGGCTTGCGGGTATTTTTCGGGAAACGAGAGGATGTTGCCCACATTGGCAAAGCGAAAAGCATAGATCGATTGGGCATCGTCCCCCACGGCGCAGAGGGAGGCGGCGCCGGCAAACTGGTCCACCAGGCGTCCCTGGACGATATTGGTATCCTGGAATTCGTCAACAAGAAGATGATCGAAACGCTCCCGGTACTGCTCCCTGACTCCGGGGTGATCCTCAAAGAGCTGCAGCCAGCAGAGCAGCAGATCGTCAAAGTCAAAGGCGTTGGCCTCCACTTTTTTTTGTTCGTACAGCGCAGCCAGCTCTTCGATCAGGGAGAGGTGATCGAAGTTGAAGGGGTAATCTTCCAGCACCACTTTATGCAGGGGCACCCCTGAATTGCGCGTCCGGCTGATCATCCGCCCCAGCAGGCCCCGGCGGATCAGCAGCCGCCGCTCTTCTTCGCCCAGGCCGTGGGGCAGCCCGGCGGCCAGCTGCCGCAGAATGCTGCGGCTGTCGTCTTCATCCAAGATCGTAAAATTGCCCCGGCGCTGCACCAACAGTGCATGCCGGCGCAAAACAGCGGCGCCAAAACTGTGGAAGGTGCCCGCCCAGAGACCCCCGGGCCAGGCGCCCAGCAGGTGCTGCAGCCGCTGTTTCATCTCTTCGGCGGCCTTGTTCGTAAAAGTTAAAAGCAGGATTTTGCCCGGCGGCACCCCGCTTTTAACCAGGTGTGCCGCACGGTAGACCAGCGCTCTTGTTTTTCCCGATCCCGGGCCGGCCAGGCCCAGGATGACCCTTTCTTCGGCAGTGACAAACTTGAACTGGGGCCCGTTCAGCTCGCGGCGCAGCCGCTCCAGCCAGCCCGGGTCTGTTTCCAGATGCTCATCTGTTGAATGCCCGCCTGTACCAATTTCCACGGTTAGTCCTCCTGAGTAAGCTCTTTCTTCCATAAGTAAAACATACTGGCGCGATAGACTCAAGGAATTCCGGTGCTGCTTTTAAAATTGTGCTTAGCCGAACATGGACATTTTAAAAAGAATACGTTAACATTTAAACGGACAAGGACAGGAGAAGGTCACCAGTGCTCGAAGAAATCAAGAAGATTTTTATCGAAGTAATCCAATCGGTAGCCCCCATCATCGTCGTGATCACCGCTCTTTTATTTATTTTAAAATTGCCCGGCGGGATCATCGGCCAATTCTTGGGCGGGGCGGCTCTGTTCACCCTGGGGCTTTTTTTATTTTTGATCGGCATCCAGGTAGGCTTGCTTCCCGTAGGCGAGGCGGTAGGAGCAGCGCTGGCTGAAAGAGGCTCGCTGGCGGTGCTCATCGGCACTGCTTTTATCCTGGGCCTCACCGTTACCGTGGCCGAGCCGAACACAGGGGTGCTCTCCCATTACGTGGAGATGGCTTCAGACGGCCGCATCGGCGCCTCCACCCTCACCGCGGCCGTAGCCCTGGGGGTGGCGATTTTTGTCGCCCTGGCCCTGCTGCGCCTTTTTTTGAATATCCCCCTCGCTCTTTTGCTGGGTGCCGGCTGCGCCATAACCCTTTCGCTGCTTATCTTTACGCCGGCCCGGTTTGCCGCGGTCTCCTATGATGCCGGGGGAGTCATCACCGGCCCGCTGCTGGTCCCCTTTGTCCTGGCCCTGGGTATCGGCATCGCTTCGGTACTGGGCGGCAAATCGGTCCTGGAAGATGGTTTCGGCCTTATCGGCCTGGCCTTCTTTGGGCCGATCATCGGAGTAATGCTCCTGGGGGTGCTGCTCGGTTGACCATCCCGCTTATTTTTCAGGGTTTTGGCCAGGTGCTGAAAGAGGTTACCGCCGCGGTCCTGCCCCTGCTGGTGCTGCTTCTTTTTTTTCGCCCTATTTTCAAATTACCCCGCCGGCTGATCCAAAATACGCTTAAAGGGCTGGCTATCGCTTTTGTGGGCCTGCTTTTTTTCCTGCAGGGCGTCAAGGTGGGCTTCATGCCGGTGGGACGGGAGATCGGGGCAGCCCTGGGAAACTCAAGTTACGCCTGGGCGCTGATCCCTGTGGGCTTTCTTCTGGGTTTTGCGGCCACTTTTGCCGAACCGGCGGTGCGCATACTGAGCAGCCAGGTGGAAAACGCCTCCAGCGGCTATATTCGTTCAGAGCTGATCCTCTATACCCTTTCTATCGGCGTGGCCCTGGTTACCGCCCTGGGCATGACCAAGCTGATTTACGGCTTCCCCATCCACTACCTCGTTGTCCCGGGATACCTGCTGGCCCTGGTGATGCTTAAATTTTCGCAGCCGGCTTTTACCGGAATCGCCTTCGACTCCGCCGGGGTGGCCACGGGCCCCATCTCGGTTACCCTGATCATGGCCGTGGCCGTGGGTGCGGCAGCTGAACTGGAGGGAAGGGATCCGGTGCTGGACGGTTTTGGAATCGTCGCCCTCATCGCCCTGGCTCCCATCCTGCTGGTGCTTCTTTTGGGGATCATTTACCCCGACCAGGGCAGGGAGGAGAGGGAGAGCAAAACTGAAGGAGAGAGTAGCGGTGAAGAAGAAGAGGTAACGGATATTGATCCGGAGGCGAAAAAGGAGTTGCCTGCGCATGGGCAGGAAGATAAAGGCCTTTTGAACAATAATAATGCAGGGGAGGGATAGCCAATGTCACCGGCTTATGAACAGGATCTCATCGTCACAATCATCAAGAAAGGTTATTCAGAAGAGATCATCGCAGCCTCGAAAAAGGCCGGCGCCGAGGGGGCGACGATTATGTTCGGCCGCGGCACCAGTATTCATGAGCAGAAAAAAATACTGGGCATCCCCATAGAACCGGAAAAAGAGATAGTCTTTACCGTGGTCCCGCAGGTGATATCTGAAAAGGTGCTCAGCGCCATCGTCAAGGCCGGCAAGCTGGAACGGCCCGCCACCGGTATCGCTTTTATCCTGGAGCTGAAAAAAGTGGCCGGAGTGGCCCACCTGCTGCAGGAGCAAAACAGCCCCGGGGACTGAGCACAGCCGCTGTCCGCTAAAATATTCAAGGGGCGCCCGGAGGCACCCCCTTATTTCCCTGCTGCCAAAACCCGTTACACGAGATCAATCCAGCTTGGTGAAGTCTTCCTTGCCCACGCCGCAATCCGGGCAAACCCAATCTTCGGGAAGATCCTCAAAAGAGGTCCCCGGCTCGATCCCCGCGCTGCTGTCCCCTTCCGCCGGATCGTAGATATAGCCGCAAACATCGCATTCCCATTTTTCCATCCCTCGGGCCCCCTTCCAGTAATGTTTTAACCCTGCTCCTTGACTTTCCGGGCCAGGACGCGCCCCCATTCGCGGCAGCTTTCCAGCCCCGCCTCATCGGGGACCCAGAGCAGCTCCAGCCCTTCACCGGCCAGGGTCAAGCCGGCCGCTTCAAGCTTTCCTTCCATCGCCTTCACCGCTCCCCTGCTCCAGCCGTAGGAGCCGAAGGCGGCGCCAAGGCGGTTCACCGGTTTTAACCCGGTGAGCTCATCCAAAAAAGGCGAGAGCACGGAAAGGTGGCTGCGGTTGACCGTCGGGGAACCCACCACCAGGAGACGCGCCTCCAGCAGCTCGGTAAAGATATGGTTGAGATCGCGTATCGAGATCTTGACCAGCCGGGCATCAACTTTCTCCGCGGCCAACCCCTCGATGATGGAGCGGGCCATGGCAGCGGTACTTCCCCACATGGTATCGTAAACCACCACTGCCCGGGGGAGCCATTCTCCCGAAGCCCAGCGCCGGTAAGCTTCGATGATCCGGCCGGGATTTTTCCGCCAGATCACCCCGTGGCTGGGCGCGATCATGGAGATGGGGATACCGAGCCCGGCGACCTCGTCCAGTTTCTTGAGAACGAGTTTGCTCAAGGGGTAGAGGATGTTGGCGTAATAGCGGGAGGCTTCCTCCATGATCAGGTCGGTCTCCACCTCGTCGTCAAAACGAAAAGCGCTCGCCAGGTGCTGGCCGAAAGCATCGTTGGGCATGAGCAGGGCATCTTCCTGAACATAGGTGAACATGCTGTCCGGCCAGTGCAGCATGGGCGCTTCGATGAAGCTCAGGGTGCGCCGGCCCAGCGCCAGCTCGCTGCCGGTCTTGACCACCTCGTAATCCCAGTTCCCATAGTAATGCTTTTCCAGGCCCGCCTTGCACCGGGCGGTGCAGAAGATCTTCGCTTTCGGGGCCAGTTTCATAACCTCGGGAAGCGCACCGGTGTGATCGGTTTCCAGGTGATTGACCACGATATAATCGATCCGCGCGGGATCGATGATTTTCCTGATCCGCTCCACCATCTCCCCGGCAAAAGGAGCGTAGACCGCATCGACCAGGGTAACCTTTTCGTCTACGATCAGATAGCTGTTGTAGGTGGTGCCGCGGTGGGTTTTGTAAACGGGACCGTGAAAATATTGCATATCCCAGTCGATCGCCCCCACCCAGTAAATCCCTTCCTTTAACAGAACCGGTTCCACGCGTTCCAGGCCTCCTTGCTGTTATTTTGCCGGCGTCTTATTTTCTTTTCCGCATCAAGAGCCGAGACGGCGGTTGACATCCTCCCAGTTCACCAGGTTCCACCAGGCCTCAATAAAAGCCGCCCGCTTGTTCTGGTACTGGAGGTAATAGGCGTGCTCCCAGAGATCGAGAGCCAAAAGCGGCACCGCCCCCCACTGGGTCAGGTTCTGGTGTTTTTCAGCGGTCAGTATCTCCAGCTTGTTGAACACCGGAACCTCGCAGAGCAGCGCCCACCCGGAACCCTCCACCGCCGCAGCCGCCGCGGAGAACTGCTTTTTGAACTGATCAAAGCCGCCGAAATCGCGCTCGATCAGCTCCGCCACCGGGCCGGCCGCCGGGCCGCCGCCGCCGGGCTTCATATTCTCCCAGAACAGGGAGTGCAGGATATGACCGGAGCCGTGAAAGGCGATCTCTCTTTCCCAGTGCTTGACCAGGGCAAAATCACCTTTTTCGCGGGCCCCGGCCAGCTTTTGTACGGCGTTGTTCAGCCCCTCCACGTAGGCTTTATGATGGGCGCCGTGATGCAAACGGAGCGTTTTCTCTTCATAATAGGGTTCCAGGGCAGCGTAATCATAGGGCAAAGCGGGGAGTTCATGCTTCACGAAAATCGCCTCCTGTCATGGTTTTGGCAATTATAACATATTTAGCCTGCCGCCGGTAGCATGCCCAAAAAATTGGGCTGCCGGATTAGCCGGACCATTACGTGCCCTGCGTCAAATTGGAAAAGCGCAGCGGTCACGGGCCGGTTACCCGGCGCTCTAAAGGACAAGCTTGGCCAGCTCATCCCGGCCGGAAATGAACAGCTTTTCGTAAATCTCCAGCATGATGTTCTTGAGCCTTCCCACTGAAATACCATAATGTTCGGCGATTTTTGCATAAGGGGTCCGGCGCGCCACAAGTGAGGCGATATGGTATTCCCGCAGGGACAGGATTAGCGTGATGTTATCCTTTGTGAATTGGTTATGGAAGGTGGTCCAGTGTTTCCAGGTGCGCTCCCACTGTTCAATGACCGCCTCGTAATAGCGGGGAAACTCCTGCTCCAGGCATCGCTCCACGAGGCCGCCGAGGGCGGTGACGTTCTCCGCAAAAGGCGTGATCAAGCCGTGGGGCAGGGCCAGCCGCATGGTCGCCAGCAGCCGCCGTTTGGCTTCGCCCTCCCGCTCCAGCGCGTGGCAGGCGACGGCACAGGTTAGCCGCAGGTAGATATCGGTAGTGGTAATGCCCCCTTCGGGAGAGCTTAACGCCAGCGCGGTCAGGGCTACGGCCAGCGCGGCCTCAAACTGCCCCATACCATGGAAATATTTCGCCCGAAGGTAAAGAGCGTTGGGCTTTGACCGGGGTGGCAGGGCGTCCAGATCCCCGGTCTTGAGCCATGCAGGCGCCATCTTCGGGGCGATTACGCTCACTGCGGCGGTTGCAAGAGAAAGCTCCGCAAATGCGCCGATTTCACTGCCTTTGTTGGCTTCAATGCATTTCATGAGATAGCTTTCTATCTCTGTATAGGTGCGGTAGTCGCCCCTACTGATCGCCGCCGCAATGGCCAACGGGCAGGTTCGCAGCCTGGCGGCGTCGTCCCCCCCGGTCTCTTGATAACAGCACATCACCTGCTCAAAGTCACCCCGCAGATAGGCCAGTTCCGCTTCATAGATTCGCCGCAGCCTTTTTTCGCTCAGGGTATCCAGAATCAAATCGGGGTTGCCCGCCGGCATGGGGATGGTGGTAGAAGCAATCACATGGGCCAGATCAGACGACAGCAATCGCCCCGGTAAACGTTTCTCTTTGCGCGGATCGGCAGGTTTTTTTGCATCAGAGGGGATCACCCAGGTTCTTCCATATCTCTTGGCGCAGGGAATGCGGTTGTCCGCCAGCAGCCGCTGCACCTGCCTCAAAGAAGTACCCCACTTTTTCGAAGCCTCCACGGTAGATATATATTCCATCCGGGCCCGCCCCTTTTGGTAAATGTTAACTAAATTATAGTCGTTCAAGCGAGATGCTTCAACTATAAATTTTAACAACTTACCGCATTTGCCCGGTAAACCGTGCCGTCTGAATCACCCGGTAATTGTTCCGGCAAAATCATACAGGGCCGGCAAAAAGACAATCTTTTCGGCCGGGGAAGCCTTTTTCAAGGGACCGTCCCGGACAACAACTGTTCGTTTAAACGACCGGTAAGAAAGCGGCCCCAACACCTGTTTTTAGGGTTGCAGGGGCAGAAATCATCTCCATAAGGACCAAATACTGCTTTTTAATGAAGCAGGTGCCGCCTGGAGTATCGCAGAGCTAAAAAAAAGCGGCTGATCAAGTGACTTTTTAGCGGTTAAAAGTCACTCCCCATGCGGCGGACTTTGCCTTATTATAGAAGCAAAATAAGGGGGGAGGCAAACATGAATATGCGCAGTCAGGGCAGGCAGAAGAGATGTGTGGCCGTTGCAATATGTTTGCTGCTGCTGCTGTCGGTCGCTCTGGCTACAGCACTGACCAGCGACAGTGTATTGGCGGCGGCGGGACGGGACAGCGCCTGGGTCGGCGACTGGTCGACCATCGGCAGCAGCAGCTTTGATCAGGGGTGGTTCACGTCGGCTACCGGTATCGCCGTGGATAACAGCAATAATGATGCTACTCGCGGCACCATCTATGTGGCGGACCCCAATGGTCACTATCTCCGGGTCCGGGCGCCGGGAGCCACCAGCTGGGGTTATCTGTGTATCTTGAATGACTTTCGACCCACCGACCATCCCTGGGATGTGGCCGTAGACAAGGAGGGCAATCTTTACGTGGTGAATGGCGTGGGGTATGGCCTCACGGAGATGGTCTGGAAATACAAGCCCTCTACCAAAGAGTGGACGGATCTGACCCACGGCTATACTTTTTACTACCCCCGGGGTATTGCCGTCGACAACAGCGGCAGCGTCTACGTAGCCAACACCACTATTCCGGGTGATTATTCTTCCTACAGCGCCGTGGTGAAGCTGTCACCGAACAGCAGCTCCTGGGAGGTGCTCGGCGACTACGAGAACCATGGTTTCCTTTTTCCCACCGGTATCGCGGCGGATGGCGACGGTAATCTCTATGTGACACATCATACCAGCGGCTGGGACTGTCTGAGCATGCGTGCGGCCGGCGGTACCTCCTGGACACCAATTATCTATTCCAACCCGGGCATCGAGTTCCGCGGCGTAACTGCAGACCGCTTCGGCAATATCTACTGGGTGGCGGGAAACGCCCTTCGGATGATCGAAAAGGACAGCAACGATAAAGTTACGATCAAACAGACACCTGACGGATACTTCAACATACCTTGCGGGATTGCCACCGATATTGATGGCGGCGTCTATCTGACCGACAACGACCTTACACTGATCATGGCCCATGACGGCTGGGTCAAAAAACTGGCCTGGGTGACCCAGCCCGGAGGCGGAGCTGCGGGCGAGAGCCTCTCCCCGCAGCCGGCGGTGTACCTGGCGGGGGCCGGAGGACAGATCATAACAGGTATAAGCGGCATTGAAGTAACCGCTACCCTGAACAACGCCAACGGCGCAGTTTTGAGTTCGAGCACCGCCACCATGGTCAATGGCGTGGCCACTTTCTCCAACCTCAGCGTTGATCGACCGGGCACCTATACCCTGAGCTGCACCTGCAGCCTGCAAAGCGAAACGATAACCGTGGTCGATGCAGATGGCACTGTCTATATGAAGCCGACAGCCGCCATATCCAGTGCCGGCAGCTCTCCGTTCACCGTTACAGCGCCGCCGCCGGCGGCGGCGCCCACGGCATCGCCGGCGTCAGGCACCCGGGTGGCCCGGGGATGGGCGATCACCCTTGCCAGCGCCACGCCGGGAGCGACGATCCGCTATACCACCGACGGCAGCAACCCCGGCCCCGGCAGTCCGGGAGGCGCCGGCGGTACCGAGGTAACGGTGACTGGCGAGCTCGGCGGCGCCTTTACGATCAAGGCCTATGCCTCCGCTGAAGGGTGGTCGGACAGCCCCATTTCCACCTTCACATACAGCATCTATTCCGCCGACAACTACACGGTCACCTTTATAGACGGCGGCGTCCTCTACACCACCCGCATCGTGCCTGCGGGCACCGCTGTCGGCAGCGCAACCTGGCCGGCACCCTCCAAAACCGGCTACACCTTCAACGGCTGGTACACCGCCGTTGCAGGAGGTACTGAATTTACCGCCGGCACAATTGTGGAGGCCGATACCACTGTCTACGCCAGGTATCTCCCCATTTCCTACAATCTGAGTTACCAGTTGAATGGCGGCACTGTCAGCCCGGCCAACCCGTTAAATTACAGCATAGAGAGCGACGACTTTACCCTGAACAACCCCACCCGGGTGCATTATGAATTTGCCGGCTGGTCGGGCCCGGGAATACCCGAAGGCGAGAAATCCTTCAGCGTGACCATACCGCAGGGCTCGGTCGGCGACCGGTCATTCACCGCCCACTGGGAACCGGTCAGCTACAGCATCAGCTACGACCTGGCCGGCGGCGCTGCCGACCCGGCCAACCCGGAAAGCTACACCGTGGAGACGGCGAGCTTCACCCTGCAGAACCCCACCCGCTCCGGTTACACCTTTGCCGGCTGGTCCGGCACGGGAATACCGGAAGGCGAGCAGCCCTCAAGCGTGACCATAACCAAGGGATCCTCGGGCGCCAGGACCTACACCGCCCACTGGACCGCCATTAACTACAGCATTGACTACAACCTGAACGGCGGCAGCGCCGCCAACCCGAACACCTACACCGTGGAAAGTTCCGAGATCACCCTGAACAACCCCACCCGGGCGCATTACGACTTTACCGGCTGGACGGGCACCGATCTTGGGGATGACCCCTCGCCGAACGTAACCATAGCGCAGGGTTCGGCCGGCAACCGGTCGTACACCGCCCACTGGGAGCCGGTCAGCTACAGCATAGATTATTACCTCAAGGGCGGCGCCGTGGACCCGCCCAACCCGGAAAGCTACACCGTAGAGACCGAGGAGATCACCCTGCAGAACCCCACCCGCCCCGGTTACACCTTTGCCGGCTGGTCGGGCACGGGAATACCGGAAGGCGAACAGCACTCAAGCGTGACCATCGCCCGGGGATCCTCGGGCGCCAGGGCCTACACCGCCCACTGGACCGCCATTAACTACAGTATTAGCTACGAGCTGGCCGGCGGCAGCGCCGCCAACCCCGAAAGCTACACCGTGGAAAGCGACGAGATCACCCTAAACGATCCCACCCGGGCGCATTACGACTTTACCGGCTGGACGGGCACGGGTATTGAGGGCGACCCCTCGCCGAGCGTAACCATAGCGCAGGGCTCGCTGGGCGATCGTTCGTACACCGCCCACTGGGAACCGGTCAGTTACAGCATAGATTATGACCTCAAGGGCGGCGCCGTGGACCCGGCCAACCCGGAAAGCTACAC
>JAAZIE010000413.1 GCA_012510305.1 Bacillota bacterium
CCCTGGGAGAGCTTGAGCCCGCTTATCCCGCCCTCGCCGCCGCCCTGGCCGATCTCGCCGGTGCGGTCAAAAGCGCCGCCTCCGGCGGCCGGCTCACCGGGGAGCAGTCGCAGCAGGCGGCGGGCAAAGCTTTAAGCGCGGTGAAAGCGGCGCTGTACCACCCCGGCGGCGAGGCGGAAGCGCTGCGGCTGGTAAAGCAGATCCGCGGCGCTCTTGCCTAAGAAATAGGCTGAAAAAAGATAAACCTGCGCGCACCGCCTTAGACAGGGCCCCTCCGGAGCAGCGCCATGGCCCTGCGGGCGGTCTCTTCGAGCAGCTCCGCAGTCCGCGCCATCGATTGGTCCAGCGTCAGGGGCCCGTCGGCGATAGCGAGCATCGTCGTGATGCCCTCCCTTTGTGCCTCCTCCAGGCCGAGCCGGATCGCACCGGTTAGCACCAGGACGGGCACACCGCAGCGCTTCGCCAGGCGGGCAACGCCCGCGGGCACTTTTCCATAAAGCGTTTGGAGGTTGATCTCGCCCTCACCGGTGATCACCAGATCCACCCGGCCGCTCTCCAGCAGGGCGGGCAGTCCCACAATTTTCATGATCTCCACCGCCCCGGAGACCAGCTTTGCCCCCAAAACGCCGGCCAGGCCCGCCCCGATCCCCCCGGCGGCGCCGCCCCCGGGCATCGAGCCCACCTGAACCCCCAGCTCTTTTTCCACAACGGCGGCAAAGCGGCGCAAGCCCCGGTCGAGCGGCGCCAGCTGCTCCGGGGAAGCCCCTTTCTGGGCGGCGTAGGTGTAGGCCGCCCCCGCAGGGCCAAAAAGAAGGTTTTCCACATCAAAGCCCGGAATCAGCTCCACCTCGCGCAGGCGCGGCAAGAGCCGCTCCGGGGAGATCTTTGACAGGCGCTCCAGGCCGGCCCCGCCCGGCTGCAGCGGCCTGCCCTCCTCATCAAAAAGCCCCACCCCCAGCGCCTGGAGAATACCGGCGCCGGCATCGTTGGTCGCGCTGCCGCCCAGGCCCAAAAAGAGCCGCTCGCAGCCGCTCTCCAGGGCGGCGGCGATGAGCTCGCCCGTGCCGTAGCTGGTTGCGCGCATCGGATCGAGCTTTTCCCGGGAAATACGGGCCATCCCCGAAGCCGAGGCCACCTCCACAACGGCGGTGGCGCCGTCGCCGGTCAGGCCCCAGGTCCCCTCAACGGGGTCGCCCAAGGGCCCGGTTACGGTTTTATGAAAAAGGCGGCCGCCGGTGGCCCTGACGATACAATCCGTCGTCCCGTCGCCCCCGTCGGCCAGGGGCAGCTGCCTGGCCTCTTTTTCCGGAAAAACCGCCTCAACCCCCCGGGCGATCGCCGCAGCCGCCGCCGGCGCTTCCAGCGAACCTTTAAAGGTGTTGGGCGCGGCAACAATTATTCTCTTCTGCGTCATATCTTCACCTGCCTCGCTGCCGGAGCCGGGCAGTTCTAAAAGCAAAAGGCGTTCCCGCCGGGAACGCCCCAGTATTACATCCGCTACTGACTGTCTTCTTCATCGGGAAGAAATTTTTTCAGCACATCCCAGAGCTCCTGCGGCCTGAACGGCTTGGTCATGTAAGCATCCGCCCCCAGCTCCGTCGCTCTCAGCCGGTCCTCCTCTTCAGCTTTGGCGGTGAGAACAACAACGGGGATACTGCCGGTCCCCGGATCGGTTTTCAAACTTTCCAGCACCTCATAGCCGTTAACCTTGGGCAGCATCAGGTCGAGGAGGATCAGATCGGGGTGGCCCTGCTCGATCAGCTCCATCGCTTCTTCGCCGTTCTCCGCCACCTCCACCTCGTAACCCACCGCGTCCAGGCAGGTGCGCACGCCCAAAATAATGTTCTTCTCATCTTCAACCAGTAGAATTCTTTTTCCCGTATGACTGTACCTCCTTCTTGAGCAGCATCCAGACTATCCCATGATCCCCTCGCGGCGAAAGAGCGGAAATGAAAAGGTAAAAGTGGAACCGGTGCCTACCTCACTCTCCACCCAGATCTCGCCGCCGTGCGCGGTGACGATCTCCTTGGCGATGGCCAGCCCCAGCCCGGCGCCGCCTTTCCTTTTGGCAGGCCCGCGCACCTGGATAAATTTTTCGAAGATCTGATCCCGGTATTCGGGTGGAATACCGCACCCGCTATCCTTAACCGAGAAAAAGAGACGCCAAGTCCCCACCCTTACCCGAACCGTAATCGTCCCTCCCGCTTCGGTGTAGCGCAAAGCGTTCCCGATGAGGTTGGTCAAAACCCATACCGTTTTGTTAAAATCGGCGGCCACGGGAGGGACAGCCCCGGGTATCTCGGTAACCAGGGTAATCCCCTTTTTTTCTGCCTGTATCTTCAGCGGCCGCACCGCTTCGCGCACCAGCTCGGCTGCGTCAACCGGCTCGGCCTGAATATAGATCGTTCCCGATTCTATTTTGGAGAGCTCCAGCAGGTTGTCCACCAGCTTGGTCAGGCGGTGGCAATCGCCGCCGATGGCGTCAAAGACCTCTTCACCGCGCTTATTTAATTCCCCGAGCAAGCCCTGGCGCAGCATCTCCACGCCCAGGACAACCGAGGTCAGCGGGGTGCGGAATTCATGCGAAATAATAGAGATATAATCTCCCTTGAATTTTTCCATTTCATAAAAGCGGGTGATATCGGTGAGCTGAACCAGCGCGCCCTCAAAACCGGCCTTCTCCACCACGGGGGCGACGGCCACCTTGAAAAAATAACGCCTGCCGCTGAACTTGATCACCGCCTCCACTTTTTCAAAAGCAGGCTCCGGGGGCACCCCCTGCTCAAAAAGGTCATCCAGCAGGGGAGTAAGCGGCGTCATGCCGGTAACCTCGGCAACGGGCCGGCCCCGCCCCTCTTCCGCGGTGATACCGAAGATCTTTTCGGATAAGCGGTTTAACCAAACGATTCTGTGTGCGCGATCAGTCACAAAAAGGGCGTCTGAAATATGCTCCAGCGCTACCCCGGGCCAATCAGCCAACTTTTCGCCTCCCCTCTGTGCCGTTTTATTATACTATAGATCATTGCCCGGATCATGTTCTTTTTCGAAAGGGCTTCGCCGCAAATATTAAACCCAAGGCCCACATTTTTACCCTCCGCCAAACATACAAATAATGAAGAGCCGCTCCTTACAGGCGGCGCACCTCCCGGGTAAGTATATTGTGCTAATATTTACCCTTAAATATCTCTTCGGAATATAACCCCTTGCAGGAATTATTTAAATCATGAAGAATATTATATAGGTGCCGGGCTTTGCGTTTTTTGGCAACTGCTGTGACCGGCCCCGTCCGGTCATGCTTCCATTTCAGTTCAAGGAGGTGCGCACTTTCAGTCATTGATTCCTTTTACAGCTTCATCTCCCCGCCACATTCTAAAAAAGGAGGATTAGCATGGAAAAAATCTGGTTGAAAAGTTACGAGCCCACAGTACCGCACAACATTGATTATCCCAAGATTACCCTTTATGAAGCGTTTAAACGGAGCGCAGAGCGTTTTCCCGACAACACGGCCATCAATTTTATGGGCGGTGAATACACCTACCGGGAACTGCTGGAGATGATCGACACCTTCGCCGCCGCCCTCGAAGGCCTTGGGGTTAAAAAAGGCGACCGCGTCGCCATCCACCTGCCCAACTCGACCCAATTCCCCATCGCCTATTACGGCGCCCTTTCCATCGGCGCCATCGTGGTTCCCTGCAACCCCATGTATGTGGCACGCGAGCTGTCCCACCAGCTCAAAGATTCCGGAGCCACCACCATCGTGACCATGACCCGTTTTTACGACCTGGTCAAGGAAGTTCAGCCGGATACGGATCTTAAAAATGTCATCGTCACCAGTATTAAAGATTACTTCCCCGGGATGCTGCGCTTTCTCTACACCGTGGTCAAGGAGAAAAAGGAAGGCGACCGGGTCAAGGTCGCCGCGGAAGACTATCTTTTCCTCGACCTGATGAAGGAATACCGGGGCAAAAAGGCCGAACCCGTCGAGATTTCCACCGAAGACCGGGCCGTCTTTATGTATACCGGCGGTTCCACCGGCGTCTCCAAGGGAGCGGTGCTGCAGCATCGCAACATGCTGGCCAACGCCCTGCAGGTGAAAGCCTGGTGCTCGGACCTCGAAGAGGGCAAGGAAGCTTTCCTGGCGGTGCTGCCTTTCTTTCACAGTTACGGGATGACCACCGTGATGAACGCACCGCTCTTTACCGGCTGCAAGGTGGTCATGCAGCCCCGCTTTGTCCTAGCCGACGTGCTCAAGACGATCGACAAGGAGAGGCCGACGCTCTTCCCCGGCGTGCCCACCATGTACGTGGCGATCAACAACGCTCCCGATCTGGACAAACACGATATCAAGTCGATCCGGGTCTGCATCAGCGGCGCCGCCCCGCTGCCCATCGAGGTGCAGCAGCAGTTTGAGAAGAATACCGGCGGCAAGCTGGTGGAAGGTTACGGGCTCTCCGAAGCCTCCCCGGTCACCCATGCCAACCCCATCTACGGCAAGAGCATTATCGGCAGCATCGGCCTGCCTTTCCCCGATACCGAAGTAAAAATCATGGATATAGAGACGGGCGAAAAAGAGATGGCCATCGGCGAAGTGGGCGAGATGTGCGTCCGCGGGCCGCAGGTGATGGAATGCTATCACAACATGCCCGATGAGACGAAGCACAGCCTGCGGGACGGCTGGCTCTACACCGGAGATATCGGCAAGCTCGACGAAGCAGGCTATACCTATATCGTAGACCGGAAAAAAGATATGGTTATCGCCGGCGGATACAACATCTACCCGCGCGATATCGAAGAGGTGCTCTTCACCCATCCCAAGGTTCTGGAAGCCGCCGTCGCCGGGATCATCGATCCCTACCGCGGTGAAACCCTGAAGGCCTATGTTGTCCTTAAAGAGGGGGAAAGCCTCACCGAAGAAGAGGTCATCGAGTTCTGCAAAGAAAACCTGGCCGCATACAAGGTCCCCAAGCTCGTTGAATTCCGCGAGGAGCTGCCAAAAACCATGGTCGGCAAGGTGCTGCGCCGCGTCCTCAAGGAAGAGGAAGAGAAAAAGGCGGCCGCACAAAAAGGCAAGTAACGCGGTCCGTTGACCTCCAGGCCCCCCCGTTGCGGGAGGGCCTTTTTTTATCTTTACGGCAGCGCCGCCAGCGTCTCCCGAATAATCGCCAGGGCTTCCTCCAGGTCCGCTTCCGCAGCGGTAAGGGGGGGCAGAAAACGCAGGATCCGCTCTCCGATGGCGTTTACCAGCAGCCCTTTTTCCAGGCAGCTCTCCTGCGCCTCTGCCGCCAGCGGTTTTTGCAGCTCCATAGCGGCCATCATCCCCAGGCCGCGGGTCTCTTCGACCAGGCCGGGAAAGGCTGCGGCGAGGCTCTGCAGGCCGCTCATGAAGAGCTCGCTTTTCCGCCATACTTCATCAAGAAAGGGCTTCTCCAAAATTATCTTCAGCACCGCCTGAGCCGCCCGGCAGACCACCGGGTTGCCCCCGAAAGTGGAGGCGTGATTTCCCGGTTGAAAAGCCCTCGCCACCTCCGAGCGGGCCAGCATCACCCCGATGGGCAGCCCTCCCCCCAGGCCCTTGGCCACGGTGAAGAGATCGGGCTCCACGCCCCAGTGCTCGTAAGCCCACAGCTTGCCGGTGCGCCCCATGCCGCACTGAACCTCGTCGAAGATGAGCAGTGCGCCGCTGCGATCACAGAGCTCGCGCAGGCCGCGGATGAAAGCCTCTTCGGCGACATAGATCCCGCCCTCGCCCTGCACCGGCTCCACCATGATCGCCGCCGTCTCATCGTCCACCAGTTCCTCGAAAGAAGCCAGATCGTTGAACCGCGCGTGCAGGAAGCCTTCCGGCAGCGGGGCAAAGCCCCGCTGGTACTTCTCCTGCCCCGTCGCGGTAACCGTGGCCAGGGTGCGGCCGTGAAAGGAGTTCCCGGCGGTAATGATCCGGTAACGCCCGCCCCGGTGATAGATCCGGGCCAGCTTGATCGCCGCCTCGTTGGCTTCGGCGCCGCTGTTGGCAAAAAACACCTGGTCGCAGGCAGAGTTCTCCACCAGGACACGGGCCAGCTCGGCCTGCGGGCGGGTGTAATAAAGGTTGGAAACATGGCTCAGCTCCCGCACCTGGCTGCAGACCGCCTCGACCACCGCGGGGTGGCAGTGGCCCAAAATATTCACCGCCAGCCCGCCGACAAAATCAATATAGCGGCGCCCCTCGTCATCCCACACATGGACACCTTCCCCTTTTACCAGAAAAAGAGTGTGCCCCTTCCGGCGGCCGTACGTATTGATGATAAACTTGGCATCCAGCTCGTCCACTAACATCGCTTTACACTCTCCCCGCTTGTTAAAATGAAACCAACCCCCCGGAGATCTGCTACAAGGTAACCATGGTCCCGATACCGGTGTCGGTAAAGGTCTCCAGGATAAGCGCATGTTTCCGGCGCCCGTCGAGAATATGGGTGCGGGCAACGCCCTGCTTCAGCGCTTTCAAGCAGGCCTCCACCTTGGGAATCATCCCCCCGTTGATCTGTCCCTTCCGGATCAAATCACGCACCTCTTTTTCTTTAATCGCCGAGATGAACCCGTCCTCTTCGCTCCGCCGGTAAACGCCCTCCACGTCGGACAAAAGGATCAGCTTTTCGGCCCGCAGCGCCCCGGCCAGCTCGCCGGCGGCATGGTCTGCGTTGATGTTCAAGCTTTCCCAGGAGGGGCCGGCGCCGATGGAGGCGATCACCGGGATATAGCCGCTCTCGCTGAGGCTCTCGATGAGCGCTGTATCGATCCGCTCGATCTCCCCCACCCTTCCCAGATCGACGCTTTCACCGGAGGCCGCGGCCAAAGGCGGCATCGTCCGGGCCCGCAGCAGGCCGCCGTCCCCCCCGCCCAGGCCCACCGCCGGGACGCCGCAGCGGTTGATCAGCGCTACAATGCGCCGGTTGACCTTCCCCTGCAAAACCATCTCGGCGATCTCCATGGTCTCATCATCGGTAACGCGCAGGCCGTCGACAAAGCGGGGCTCTTTGCCCAGCTTCAGCATGACCTCGTCGATCTCTTTGCCCCCGCCGTGCACCAGCACCGGCTTTATCCCCACCTGCTTGAGCAGGACGATATCGGCCACCACGTTGGCCATCATTTCACGGCTCACCATGGCCTGGCCGCCGTATTTGACCACAAAGTACCGGCCGCTAAAAGACTGCATGTACGGAAGCGCTTCAATAAGCGCTTCAGCCCTGGAGATCAGGCTTTCCATCTGCTTACCCTCCATAAACTATTTTCCCCCTTTGCCCGGGCCGCACCGGGCCCCTAGGAGCGGTAATTGCTGTTGATCGAAATGTATTCATGGCTTAGATCGGAACCCCAGGCGGTGAGCGAGCAGGGCCCGGCGCCCAGCTCCACCCTAACGGCGATCTCTTTTTGCTGCAAAACAGCGCTCGCCTCGCTTTCCGAAAAAGGCACCGCCTCGCCCTGCCGGGCCACCTGCAGCGGGCCCAGGAAAATATCGACCTTTCCGGGATCAAACTCCACCCCGGCGTAGCCCAGAGCGGCGATGATGCGCCCCCAGTTGGCATCTTCACCGTAAAAAGCGGTCTTCACCAAAGGCGAGTTGAGCACCGCCCGGGCCAGCGTCCGCGCTGAAGCCCGGTCGGGGGCTCCCTCAAGGGTCAGAGTGATCACCTTGGTGACCCCCTCGCCGTCGGCGACGATCTGCCGGGCCAGGTCGCAGCATGCCTCACCGAGCATCTCTGCAAAAACGCGGCAGAGCGCACTCCCCCCGGCCACTTCCGGAAGCCCCGCCGCCCCGTTGGCCAGCAGCAGCACCGTATCATTGGTCGAGGTATCGCCGTCAACGGTGATCAGGTTAAAGGAGCGCTCTACCGCCTCCTGCAAGAGCTTTTGCAGCAAAGCGCGCTCCACCGCCAGATCGGTGAACAAAAAGGCGAGCATGGTGGCCATATCCGGGCAGATCATCCCCGAGCCCTTGGCCATCCCCGCCAGGTGAAAAGGCTTTCCGCCGGCATAACCGCGGTAAGCGACCTCTTTGGTCACCTTGTCCGTGGTTAAAATGGCGCCGGCAGCCCTGCGGCCGGCCGCGGCATCCGGCGAAACCTGCGCCGCCGCGCGCTCGATCCCCGCCGCCACCTTTTCCATGGGAAGCTGCTGCCCGATGACACCGGTGGAGCTGACCAGAACCTGCTCCGGCGAAACCCCCAGCGCAGCGGCCGCCAGCGAGGCCATCTTCCGGGCGTTATTCATCCCCTGCTCACCGGTACAGGCGTTGGCGTTGCCGCTGTTCAGCACCAGCGCCCGCACCGGCGAGTCCACCGCCTCGCGGCAGAGTATTACCGGAGCCGCCTGCACCAGGTTACGGGTAAACACCCCCGCGGCTGCAGCATCGGTTTCGCTGCAGACCAGGGCGAGGTCGTCTTTGGCCTTTTTCAGCCCGCAGTTCAGCGCAGCGGCCCCGATCCCCGGCACAGCGGTGATGCTCGGTTCGCTTATCTTTTCCACAGTAATTTTTTCCTCCATTGCAAGCACCCCTTCAAGGTCTCTGTTGTTTTTTACACCGCTTCCAAGCTAAAAAAGAGGCACCTGGCCCAGCCCGGTCTCTTCGTCATAGCCCAGCACCAGGTTCATATTTTGCACCGCCTGCCCCGCCGCCCCTTTGACCAGGTTGTCGATCGCCGAGACGATCACCAACCGCCCGGTGCGCCGGTCAAACCGCCACCCCAGGTCGCAATAATTGCTGCCCCGGACAAACCTGGTCTCCGGAAGCTGCCCCGGCAGCAGCCTGACAAAGGGATGAGCGCTGTAAAAGTGCCGGTACAGCTGCGCCACCTCTTCAGAGGTACAGTCCCGGTTCAAACGCAGGTAGACCGTGCTCAAGATCCCCCTGATCATCGGCACCAGGTGCGGGGTGAAAGTGATCGTCACCGCCTCGCCGCTTAAACGGCTTAAAACCTGCTCTATCTCGGGCGTATGCTGGTGGTCGCCGATGCGGTACGCTTTCACGCTCTCGGCGCACTCGGGAAAATGGAAAGCCTGCTTGGGATTGCGCCCGGCGCCGGAAACCCCGGTCTTGGCATCGACGACGACACTTTCCCAGTCCACCCAGCCGGCTTCCGCCGGCGGCATCAAGGCCAGCAGCGCCGAGGTGGGGAAACAGCCGGGGTTGGCCACCAGCGCCGCCCCCGGCAGCGCCTCCCGGTTTATCTCCGGCATCCCGTAAACCGCTTTCTCCAGCAGATCGGGAGCCGGGTGAGCCCAGCCGTACCAGGACTCGTAAAGCGCAGGATCGAGCAGGCGAAAATCAGCGCTCAAATCGATCACCTTTTTTCCCGCAGCCAGCAAGGCGGGAACCACCTCCGCCGAGCGGCCGTGCGGCAGCGCACAGAAAACCAGCTCCGCCGCTCCGGGGATCAGCTCAAGATCCGGGGGCTGCAGCTCCAGCTCCACCGCCCGGTAAAACTGCGGATGCACCCGGTCATAGGGCGACCCGGCGTCGCCCCTGGAGCTGATGTAGCTCAGCTTGACCCGGGGATGCTGCCCCAGCAGCCGCACCAGCTCGCTACCGGTATAACCTGTTGCTCCAATCACTGCTACTTCCATGGTCAGCCCTCCATAAAATAATAAAGCCTTCCGTCCTCGAAAGGACGGGAGGCCCGCGGTACCACCTTTGTTGGTTAACCTGTTGCAGTTAACCCGCTCATGCCGCTTTGTGCAAACGGCCCCGGTAACGGCGGGTGCCGGGACGGTTTACCCACCGGCCAAACCGGCTTCAACCGCCGCCTCCGGGGTGCGCTTCACCGCCCGCTTCCGGTCCGGACTTCCACCAACTCCGGCTCGCTTCGCCTCTGCGGGGGGCTACTCTCCCCTTCATCGACTGTGAATATCATTTTTATACTACCATATAATCAAGGCTTGTCAAGGGCCCGTAAAAAATACCCCGCTCCAAGCGGCAGCCGCCTTACAAAGGCATATTGCCGTGCTTGCGCGGGGGACGCTGAATGCGCTTGTTGCCGGCCACCTGCAGCGCCTGCAGCAGGCAGGCGCGGGTTTGCCGCGGTTCGATCACCTCGTCCACCCAGCCGCGCGCAGCGGCAATGTAAGGGTTGGCCAGGCGATCGCGGTAGTCACCGGCCAGCTCTCGCCTGCGCTCGTCAGCCTTCCCGGACCCTGAAAGCTCCTCTTCGTGCAGTATCTCCACCGCCCCCTCCGGCGCCATCACCGCGATCTCGGCCGTGGGCCAGGCCAGGCACAGCCCGTCTTTAGACTTTAGCACCATGAATCTTTAGGAGTTGCAAAAATATAAAGCATGAATAAATGGCGCAGGTAAGCGCTTTTTTTGTGCAAAATAACACTTGCAAAATATTTATGATCCTGTATAATAG
>JAAZIE010000414.1 GCA_012510305.1 Bacillota bacterium
ATGTATTTCCCACTTTTAGCGATTTTCCCCGCGGGATCCACGAGCAGAAAATCGTTCTGGAGCACTGTGGGTTCATTGATCCCGGAGATATTGATCACTATATTGCCCGGGACGGTTACAGCGCCCTCGCCTCCGCGCTGGCGGGGGAGCCGGCCGGGGTTCTGGAGACGGTGAAGGAATCCCACCTGCGCGGGCGCGGCGGGGCCGGTTTTCCGGCCGGATTGAAATGGGAGGCCGCGGTGAAGGCCGGCGGCAAAGAGAAATATGTGATCTGCAATGCCGACGAGGGCGATCCGGGGGCGTTCATGGACCGCAGCATCCTCGAATCATGCCCCCACCAGGTCATCGAGGGGATGCTTCTGTGCGCCTACGCTGTCGGCGCCGAGAAGGGTTATCTCTATATTCGCGCCGAATACCCGCTGGCGGTGAAGCACGTGCGTGCAGCGCTGGAGCAGGCCCGGGAAAAAGGGCTGCTGGGCAAATCCATCCTGGGCAGCTCTTTTAGCTGCGATCTGGAGATATTCCAGGGTTCGGGAGCTTTTGTCTGCGGCGAAGCCACCGCCCTGGTCCGCTCCATGGAGGGAAAGCTGGGCCAGCCGGCGACCCGTCCGCCCCGCATGGCCCAATCCGGCTATCGCGGGCGGCCCACAGTGCTGAATAACGTTAAAACCTTTGCTTACGTCCCGCCCATTATCAACCGGGGCGTGGACTGGTTCCGCGGTATCGGAACTGACGATAATCCCGGGACCGCTGTTTTTTCGCTCGTGGGCAAGGTGGCGCATACCGGCCTGGTGGAGGTGCCCATGGGGACAACCCTGCGCGAGCTGATCTACGACGTGGGCGAAGGGGTGGCCAACGACAAAGCGTTCAAGGCGGCGCAGATCGGCGGGCCCTCGGGGGGGTGTCTCCCCGAAGCGTCGCTTGATATCCCCATCGATTTTGATTCTCTGCAGGAAGCCGGGGCGATCATGGGTTCCGGGGGGCTGGTTGTCCTCGATGAAGACGACTGCATGGTCGCCATCGCCCGCTATTTTCTGGAGTTTACCCAGCAGGAATCATGCGGCAAGTGCACCTTTTGCCGCCTGGGGACAAAGCATATGCTCGATATTCTCAACGCGATCACCGAAGGCCGCGGTGAGCCGCAGCACTTAGAAATTCTGGAAGAGCTGGCTGAGGATGTCCGCACCGGTTCCCTGTGCAACCTGGGCGCCACCGCGCCCAACCCCATTCTGACGACACTGCGCTATTTCAGGGATGAATATGAAGCTCACATCAATGAAAAACGCTGCCCGGCGCTGATGTGCAAGGAGCTCATCGTTTACTACATTGAGCCGTCGAAATGCAGCAAGCTCTGCAGCGTCTGCGTGGGCAGCTGCCCCACCGAGGCGATCTACACTCGCGAGGACGGCCTCAAGGCCATCGACCAGGATAAATGCACCAAGTGCGACAACTGTTTAAAAACCTGTCCGCCCGATTATAACGCCGTGATCAAGCTGTCGCCGCCGGAGCTGCTGGCTGAGAAAGAGAGGAAGGGTTCATGAGCAAACAGGTTACTGTAACCATAGACGGCCGTGAAATAAAAGCTCGTGAGGGGGAGAAGCTGCTCTGGGTGGCCCTGGAAAATGAAATCTATATCCCCAACCTCTGCGCCATTAAAGAAAAGGAGCATCCTTCGGGCAGCTGCCGCCTCTGTTATGTCCAGGTGGAAGGGCGCCCCCGGCCGGTGACCGCATGCACCCTGCCGGTAAAAGAAGGGCTTTCGGTGCAGACACGCAGCCCGCAGGTGGACCGCCTGGTGAAGAGCGCTTTTGAAATGCTCCTCAGCGATCACCGCCTCGGCTGCGGCCGCTGCCCCCGGCGGAAAAGCTGTGTCCTGCTGAAGATAGCGAAAGAAAGAGGCCTGAAAATGAAGCTTTCCCGCCTGAGCCCGCTGGAGCAGAGGCTGGAAGAGATCGATGAGAGTGCAGAAACCTTTGTTTTTGATCGCAGCCGCTGCCTTCTCTGCGGCCGCTGTGTCTGGATCTGCCAGGAGGTGGCCCGGGTGGGGGCCCTCGGTTTTTCCAACCGGGGGATCGAGCGCCGGGTAAGCACGTTCCAGGAGGTGGGCCTGGCCCGGTCTCCCTGCACCGATTGCGGCCTCTGCGTGGAAGCCTGCCCCAGCGGAGCGCTTTACTTTAAAGAAAACCGGGAAGAAAAGCAGAAGCAAACCTAGCCCTTTTCCGGGGCCCGGTTGTACCGCGCATGCTCAACCGGCCCGGGAGGGAAAACCCCCGGCGATGAGCTTTTGTTCCAGCCGCACAATGCGGTAGCGCTGGATCAGCTCTATAAAATCGCGGCTATGAAGGGGGTTCTCCGCAAAGTAAAAGAGGCTCCCGCTGCCTTTGCGGCCGCTGAAAACCTCCTTTTCGAACCCTCCACCGCCGAGCATCTCCAGCCGGGCGGCCAGCTCCGGCACCAAATTCTCGCCGCTGATAATGGGCACTGCAGTGATCGCCGCGGCCGCGGCGGTCACGTGATCAATGGGCTGCCTTTTCTTTTTTCTTTTTTGCCGGTGGCGGGCTGCTTCCCGGCCCAGGTTTTCCGGTGCCCGGTCCAGGTACACGTAATAGCCTTTCCCGAGTGTGAGCCGGCGCTCTTCCGGCAAGAGCACCGTTTTGCTTTCTTTCAGCTGGAGGAGCAGAAGGTAGACGCCCCGGTCCTGCAGCTCTTCGGCGATAAACCCGTAAGGGATCGCCACCGGTTTCACCGCGGTTACCGCGGTGAATGAGGGATCGAAATCCAGCGCCAGTGCATTTAACTCTACGGTATCCCTCACCTCGAGAAAAGTTTGGGCAAACTGGTAATCGATATGGAAAGCGGGGATAAAGTATTCCACCTGCGGATTCATTACCGCAAAAAGGCAGCTTCCTTTCAGGTTATCCCGCGAAAGTTCCGCCAGCAGGCGCAGGTGACGGGCTCCTCTTTTGGTGACCGCGCCGGGGAACATCGCGGTCCGGCTTTCAAAAAGGGTGTTGTTTTTGATCTCCAGGTAGCAGTGCTCACCGCTTCGCCGGTGCTCCAGGAGCAGGTCAAAGCGGTGTTTGCCGTAAGCCGGCTCCGAAGCGATGACCCGGTAACTTTGATAAGGCGGCAGCCTGCCCTCATCGATGAGGCGGCGGGCGATCTTGTTGGTCAGGTGAGTGTGCAGCAGAACATAGCGGCCCTCTTTTTCACAGGCCAGCACCGTGTAGGGCAGCTTGCCCTTGGACAAGGCCGGGCTGAGCAAAAGGGCGGTACCCGGCAAGAGCAGTTCCCACAGGCGCCCGGTGTTGGGCAGGTAGGCTTTCTCCCGGCGGCCCGCTATCTCCACCTCGACGACGAATCGGTTCAACCTGCGGAGCAGTCTTCCCTTGATTTTGGGAAAAGTAAAAGGGTAGCTGAGCATGTCCCCAGTATCCCCGAAAAACGGCTCCCGGTCAATTAATTTTTGAACCGCCCTTGAATTCACTGAATAGATTTACTATAGTGTAAGCAGGCCCGGGGTGCCGGATCTGCCGGGTTGCCCGCCATATATTGAAGCGGCGAAGAGGCTGTTTTGGTCAAAGATACCGGCAGCAGGCTAACAGGCACCCTTTTGAAGGAGGTACGCAGATGAAAAAGACGATATCCGGGGTTACCATTGAGTGTATCCGGGGCAACATTGTCGAGCAGCCCGACCTGGAGGCGATCGTCAATGCCGCCAATGCGCAGCTGAGAAGGGGCGGCGGCGTGGCCGGGGCGATTCACCGGGCTGCCGGCCCGGGGTTGGAAGAGGAATGCCGACCGCTGGGCCCGATTGAGCCCGGAGAGGCGGTCATCAGCGGCGGGCATAATTTGCCCAACGGGCACGTGATCCACTGCCTGGGGCCGGTATACGGCCGGGACAAGCCCGAAGCGGTGCTGCTCGCTCGCTGCTACCAAAACGCTTTGCGGCTGGCCGATGAAAAAGAGCTCCAGTCGGTGGGTTTTCCAGCCATCTCCACCGGTATCTTCGGCTACCCGGTGGAAGAAGCCGCCGCGGTGGCCTGCCGGACTGTTGCCGAAACCGCTCCTTCGCTGAAACATGTGCGCACAGTTCGCTTCGTCCTCTTCAGCGAGGCAGACCTGGCCGTGCACCGGGAGGCGCTAGCGGGACTGTAGCTTTTTCAGCACCCTGATGCTGCCGTGGGCGAGGGCGCCGGTGCAGAAGACCATGGCGTAGACGATGATCTTCTGGCTGGTGGCCTGGATGGCCAGGCTGGAAAAACCGCCGAAGACGGGCCTCGCCGTGCCCATCCAGTTATAGGTTACCAGCAGAAGCAGGAAAATTGCCGATACCGCCGGGTACACCCGGGGGTATCTTTTTTCCAGAAACATGGCCAGGGTCAGCAGAAGGACGGCTATGGAAAAACAGAGAAATCCGGCATAGACATGGTCCATGTGCCGATCCATATCCAGGTTCGAGGGGGTCAGGGCAACATGGACGAAGGCGATCCCCGCCAGCGCGCCCGATAGCGCCGCAGGGTAGCTCAGCCACCGGGCGATTCGGGTGCGGGTAAATAGAACGGGTATGGTCAGAAACCAGGTGACCATGATCAGTCCCACCGCGAGCAAGGCGGCGGTGAACAGGATGTATGAAGCGGTGTTGGGCGCCCAGGAGAGGGCCGTGGTCCGGCCCAGGTCACTGAAATAATTCTCCCAGAACGAGTAGCCCGGCATCGTGCTGTCATCCTGGGTCCCCCCCCCGTAGAGAAACATGGCCGGCACAGTCAGCACCACAAAGAGCAGGCTGACGGCGATTGCCGCGCTGAACGATAACCGGTAGAGCCGGTATTCACGGTCTCTCACAAAACCCCTCCCTCCACTGATTCCGGGAGCACCGCCCCGGAAAAAGGTTCATCTGCTTCTCATTTCATAAATTCCCCACTAATCATAATTATCCTGCAGAACAGCAGTGAGCAGGAGGGAGGGATACTTTGAGAAAGGGGGGATCGTTAAAACCCCCCCGGGACTTCTTTTTCAACGGGGAGG
>JAAZIE010000415.1 GCA_012510305.1 Bacillota bacterium
CGCCAGATCCTTCGGGCTGCGCCCTCAGGATGACCGAAAAGTGCATGCCTTGCTAAAAAAGGTGGGGCCTGCAGCGGTTTGTGCAGCCGGGGTTGGGTCGGGCATGCCCGGCCCCTACGGTTGGGGCGGCAGCAAAGGGGCGCGTAAGGGAGATAAGCCCGGCGGTCAAGCCCTCCCCCTGTCTCGGGTTCTCCATAGCCACCCCGACTTCTTCACCGTCACCCTGATTTCTTAACTGTCACTCCGAGCGCAGCGAAGAGTCTCCACCGGCCGGGGGACCGCTTAGCTTTCGACGACTACAAACTGGCCCGGCAGAAGCAGGCGCTTCGGCGCTGTTTCGTCTGTCTCTCCCCTTTCCCCGGTCTTCTCCCTACCGCCGTAGCGCTGCTTTTCCGAGTTGAAGATCTCTTCACCCGCCGGCAAAGGCGCACGCACGCTGCCGCTTCCCAGGTTGGCCAGCGCGGTAAGAGAGATGCCTCCTCCCGTGCGGGTGATCTTCACTATTCTTGACTCCGGGTCCACTTTGACCGAAGTGCCCAGCTTATCAGGCACGTTTAGCGCCGGATGCTCCCGCCGCAGGGCGATCAGGTCCCGGTAGTAGTGAAAGATCTGCTCCTGGTGCGGCTGCCATTTTTCACGCGGAGTGAGCCGGGAGTTTTCAAAGGTAGCCTCATCTTCAGGGTTGGGTATATCCGTCCACCCGAAAGAGGCGAACTCCTCCCGCCGTCCCTTTACCACCGCTTTTTTCAGCACCCGGTCCTGGTAATCGGTGAAGAAAAGGAAAGGCTTCTCTTCAGCGTACTCCTCGCCCATGAAAAGCATGGGAATATAAGGAGCGGTGAACAGCAGCCCCGCCGCCGCTTTCAGGCAGGGAAATTCGACCAGGCGCGAGAGCCTTTCGCCCCGGGCCCGGTTGCCCACCTGGTCGTGCGTCTGGATAGCGACGACGAAGCGCTCGCCGGGCATATCTGCGCCATCGCTGCCCCTGTTCTTTCCCCAGAAATGAGAGTACTGCCCCGTATAAAGGTAATTGCGGTAAACTTTCTCCAGGCCTTCGATTTTGCCGTAGTCGCGGTAATATCCCTGGCTCTCGCCGGTGAGCACGCTGTGGACAGAGTGGTGAAAATCGTCCATCCACTGGGCGTCGATTCCGCAGCCGCCCTCCTCCGCCGGCCTGATCAGCTCTGCCTCGTTGGCGTCGGTTTCGGCAACAATGACGATGCGCCGCTCAAGCTTTTGCTCCAGCTCGCGCGCCGCCGCAGCGATCTCTTCCAGGATATGCGGCCTGCCCCGGTCCTCGATGGCATGGACGGCATCGAGCCTGAGCCCGTCAAAGTGATAGCGTTCGATCCAGTGGCGCACACTGTCCAGGACCATCCGCCGCGCCGCCGCGCAGCCGGTATCGTCGAAATTAACCGCCGCCCCCCAGGGGGTTTCGTACTTGTCGGTGAAGTAAGGCCCGAACTTGGCCAGGTAGTTCCCCTCGGGGCCAAAATGATTGTAGACGATATCGAGGATCACCCCGAGCCCTTTTTGGTGGCAGCGATCAACGAGCTCTTTCAATTCCTCCGGCGTCCCGTAATTGCGGTTCACGCTGAACAGGTTAACCCCGTCGTAACCCCAGTTCCAGCGGCCCGGAGTTTGCGTGAGCGGCATCAGCTCAATGGTGTTTACCCCCAGCTCCAGCAGGTAGTCGAGCTTCTCCGCGATGCCGGCGAAGGTCCCCTTTTCGCTGAAAGTACCCGGGTGCAGCTCGTAGATGATCGCTTTTTCCCACTCGATTCCCTGCCAACCCCCGTCGCCCCAGCGGTACGCTTCGTGGTCGACCACCTGCGAGAAACCGTGAACCCCTTCGGGCTGGTAATGGCTGCAGGGGTCGGGGAAAGCGCCCCCGCCGGCTCCTTTCAACAGGTACTTGTAGCGCAGCGCCGGCCCCCGCCCCTCCACCACCGCGCGGTAGAGGGAGCCGCCGGTGCGCTCCATCGCTATCTCCTCGGGTTCTCCCGCCCCTTCCAGCAGCAGCGAAACCCCGGAAACCCCCTCGGCATAAACGCAAAATTCAACTCTGTCCTTGCTGCGATGCGGTATAGAAGCGCCCAATCGTTCCATACTAAATAATATAACCAAAATGGGCCTTCATAAGCGCAATCACCGGTTCTCCTTTTGCCGGGGAGCTGCTAAACGGGGAAGGAGTGGCTATTTTGGAAGCTGTCTGTCTGCAACAAAAATGTTTTGCCGACTACGCCCCGCTCATGGACCAGGATCATTTGGAAGAGATCAGCTACCTGGCCGGTGAGCTGAAGGGGAAAAAAGTGGCCATGATCAACGCCACCGCCTTCGGCGGCGGGGTGGCTGAAAAACTTTACGCCCTCATCCCCCTGCTGAAAGATCTGGGCCTGGAGGTGGACTGGTGGGTTTTGGAG
>JAAZIE010000416.1 GCA_012510305.1 Bacillota bacterium
ATCCAGGGGATACTTGCGGTTGACCTGGTGATTGAAAATCTCAATTATTTTTTCGTATTCCTGGCCCATATACTCGACGCCATCCAGAATCTGGTCATAGGTTAGCCCGTAAGATTCATACAGTCTGGGAAGAATGTCATGGCAGGTTTTGAGCTTGGAGCATGGATCAACCACCCTGCTGTAGATGAGCACTTCCAAGAGCTCGGATAGCTTGAAGCGGAAATTCCTGACAGACTGCATTAGCTCCAGGTAACCGGAAACGTGCAGACTGTTATAAATATTATGTAAGAGAAAATAGCCGAGGTGCCTTTCAGGAGAGGCGCCGATCTGTTTTGCCCCACTTTCTTCTTTAAGGCGCTTTGCTTCAATGTTCATCTGCTTGACCACTTCGGTGTAGTAAGCAACAGGGTTGGAGATGCCGGCCTTGATCAGGTACTGTTCATAGCCCAGGGTCTTGAATGACTTATGAGCGGTCCCTTTTTTGTTACGGTCGTAAAAGGATTCATAGATCTGGAGATAGAGCCCCTTTTCGTAGTTTGATTTTTTGAGAAAATAAGCCATAACACGCCTCCTTTGTAACACCATTTAACACCATCTATTATACAGGATCATAAATATTTTGCAAGTGTTATTTTGCACAAAAAAAGCGCTTACCTGCGCCATTTATTCATGTTTTATATTTTTGCAACTCCTAAAGATTCATGGTGCTAAAGTCTAAAGACGGGTGGTACACCGGCAGGCGGCCCGCATAAATTTTCAATAGAACAAAAGAGGGGCTGGTCACCGTTTCGCCAACTTCAAGCCCGCAGGCGGCGCCGCGAACAAAGGCTGTCTTTCCCGTCCCCAGGTCGCCATGCAGGGCGATCACCAGCGGCGCCTTTATCTCCCGGCCCAAAACCATACCGGCATAGATCGTTTCTTCTTCACTGCGTGTTGTGATCAGCGCTTCACTTTGCTGCATAGCTCTCCGCATTTCCGTATTTTCCTGGAAATATTATAACTTTGCCGCCGGCAAAAAGCAAATCATCGGCGCTTTTGGCGGTTGAAGATCCCGGCGGACTGCTGTAAAACCTGTCTTTAGGAATAAAACGCAAAACATGGTGCTAAACCTTGAGCCTGTGGTTTAGCATCTTTTTAATTTGTGACTCGTTAAGGTAGTAATTGGTAATTGGCAGTCCTAGTTCAGCTGCCAGCTCTTTTATGAATACAGAAGTAGGCGTGATATTCACATATTTATCCTGCTCCAACTTCACTACCCTGAACTCCCGGATGAACTTAATAAGTCTCTCTGTGCAATATTTGTTCTTTAGCACTTTAAATTGCAGGAGTCTGATAAGAAGTACCGAGAGATAACAGATCAGGAAATGCCCATGGATGGAAGCTATCTTTTGCAAATAGACAGGGCGTGCATCAAGATATGATTTCATTACTTTGAATGACTCCTCGATCCTCCAAAGGTTGTGGTAGATGCTGTATATGTCGCCTGCTTTCATTTTTGTTTCTGATGTAACCAATAGATTGTAGCCGGCCAGCTCTAAATCCCGGTCAACAGCATCCCGGTTGATACTTACCCTTACCTTCCCGTCGATGGCTTTTCCTTTCGGGTCGGCGCAGCTAAAAGTAACATACTTGCTGGATTCGCCGAACTCACTCTTCTTTGCCTGGCTCGCTTTGAGCTTTTTAGCTTTTTCAACCATTTTATTAATCTCATATCTCTTTTTCTCCGCCAGCTTGGGGTTGTATGTGACCACCCTTTTTTCCTTTAGCCTGACGGTATGCTTTTCCCCCTTTTCGTCTGTGTAGGTGTAGGAGAATTCATCGATACACTCCTTGATCTCGTAAAGAAGCGTACCAAAACTGTCAGTGACTTTTTTGTAGTCATTGTTCAAAAGTACCCATGTCTTTTCAGTTTCGGGAAGCTGCTTCACCGATTTCGAAAACAGGTAGCCGTCTTTGTTTTTCAAGGCGCTGATGATGTTGTTTGCACA
>JAAZIE010000417.1 GCA_012510305.1 Bacillota bacterium
CAACCTCACCGCGACTGCACATCTGGACACTGCACGAATATGATCCAGGGTCAACGTCTCACCGTTGATGAGCAGCTCTGATGCTAAAGTGTGGGATTTCATTTTTTATACACTCCCCCCTGATCTTTAAAAATAAAAGGGCAGAAACGCTGATATTCCATGCGATTCTACCCTCTCATTTCTAATGGCTACGAGTAGATTATAATAAATTCATGTAAACCGCAGCCAACGGTTCGTTGGACACCACTTTCGAGTATCCGCGGACTTACCCGGGCTGTTTCAAAGTCCAAGCCCCCGGGACTTCCCTGGCACCGCGCTACTACCCGGTTATCATCCCTTACATTTGGCCCGTAAACTTTAGACAAAAAATCCTTTTCATTCTTTTACAAATGACTTTGCCATTTGCCCATCAATTAGCTGTGCCGGGGAGAACTTCAAACCTTTTTGGTACTTGATGTAAGGCCGCAAATACCCTAAAATACGGACCAACTCCGGGCCGCCGGCTGTCACCGCCCCCACCGGTGTTTCCCCTTCCCTGAAAATGGCAGCGTAGGAATCATTTTGGCAGTATACTTCTTTCCCGGTACCGGCCTGCAATTCCAGCCGGCCCATGGAAGCGACGGTCAAACCAAATAACTGGGTAACGTTCAGACTTAAGCTGCCTTCGTAAGCAAAATCCTGCCCCGCCATATTCGCCCCTGCGATCTTGCCCTGCTCCACGGCAGTAAACCAAAGCGGCGTCACCTCATGTTTCTCCCCAAAAACAGTGGGTCCCTGGGCCACATCACCGGCGGCATAGATTCCCGGTATGTTTGTTTCCATACCGGCGTTGACCAGGATTCCCCGCTCAACGGATATGGGCGTATCATGGACAACATCCAAATTTGGCTTTACCCCTGTGCCGACGATAACCAGATCGGCGGTTAGCGGAGAACTGTCCTCTAGAGATAAAACCAGAACTCCCTCTTCCCCAATTTCAACTTTCTCCACCCGGGCTCCTACCTTAACCTCAACGCCGCTTGTTTCCATACACTTGTGCAAAAGCATCGCACTTTTTTCATCCAATACCCGCGGCATAATCCTTGAAGCCAGCTCGACAACAACTACGTTCAACCCCCGCCGGGCCGCTGCATCGGCAGCTATCAGTGAAATAAAGCCGGAGCCCAAAACGATCAATTTTTTACCGGCGCAAAACCGCTTTTCAATGTCAACAGCATCTTGCAAAGTCCACAGGTGGTGGATTCCCGGAGCGTCAATGTTCTCTATGGGAGGCTTGACCGGGTTGGAGCCGGTGGCAATGAGAAGTCTATCATAATGAATCTTTCCACCTTTAGCCAATTTTACAAAGCAGCTCTTTACATCCAACCCCACGACGGGATTTTCAAAATGGGTTTCAACTCCATTGCGGCGGTAAATATTTTCAATGTAAGGGAACAACCCCTTCCAGCCAATTCTCCTGCTCAGGTAGTAGGGCAGCAGCACCCTTGAATACGCAGGCCCCGCCTCACGGGAAACCAGGACCAGCCGGCTGTTGCGATTGTACTTACGAAAATACTCCAGCGCGCTTAACCCGGCGGCACTGTTGCCGATAATCACCGTCTGCATGCGTTCACCTCTGCCTGTTCTAACATCTGTTGGATACCGGGGTTACCCTGACCCCCGCTTTATAAACCGCATTAACCTGGAACAGGGCTTCTATATCCTCCAGGGGATCGCCATCCAGGACAACCAGGTCGGCGATCTTCCCCTCCTCCACACTCCCGAAATCGCGATCCACCCCCATCAGTTCAGCAGAACCCCTGGTGGCGGCAGTGATCGCCTCCAGGGGTGTCATCCCCTCGTCAACCATGAGTTTAAGCTCATACAGGTTTCCGCCGTGCTCGATGCAGGGGACTCCGGAATCAGTGCCCATGGCGATCTTGACATTGGCTTCCCTGGCCATTCTAAAGCTGGGGTAATGGCTTTTTATGGTGATGCTGGATTTCTCAATGATATAGGAAGGGATACCTTTCTCCGCACCTGCCTTGATCACCCAAAAGGGCGCGGACAGGGTGGGCACCAGGTACACCCCCTTTTGAACCATCAAGTCTACCGTTTCTTCGTCGAGGTAAATGCCATGCTCCACGGAGTCCACTCCGGCCAACACCGCGTTTTTAATTCCCGCGGTCCCCTGGGCATGGGCTGCCACTTTTTTACCGGCTTTGTGCGCCTCCTCCACCAACGCCCTGATTTCTTCCAAACCCAGTTGCGGAGAGCCCGGTTCCACTCCCTTGGTTACCACACCGCCTGTCGCCATTACCTTGATCAGGTCTACCCCTGCCTTGAGCTGTTCGCGGGCCGCCTTGCGAACTTCCGCCGGGCCATCCGCTTCTCGACCGATGTTGTGGCAGTGTCCGCCGGTCATGGTGATCACTTTTCCGGCAACCTGCATCCGGGGCCCGTTTATCAGTTTTTCTTTGACCGCTTGACGCAGCCCCAGATCCAGATAGTTTTTCCCGCCGAGATCGCGAATCCAGGTGACTCCTGCCTGCAGGGTCTTTTCAAGATTCCCGGATGCTTTCAGAACTGTAACCACCGGATCTTCTTCCGCCAAGCCAAAGGAGTCCCCCGAGGCATCCATCACACTGTGAACA
>JAAZIE010000418.1 GCA_012510305.1 Bacillota bacterium
GGCCCAGTCGGCCGGGGTGCGCTATATTATCTACAGCTTTACCGGTGCCGCCTTTGTCCTGGCAGCACTGGTGATGACCTACAGCCTTACCGGAACTCTTGACTTTACGGCCGGCGGGATCGTGCAGCCTGCCGCAGGCCAGGCGGGGCAGTGGCAGCTTATCTTCATCTGCTTTATCATCGGCTTCGGGGTCAAGGCGGCGATTATGCCGCCGCATGGTTGGCTTCCCGCAGCGATGGTGGCGCCGACACCGGTGAGCGCACTGCTTCATGCTGTGGCCGTGGTCAAGTCCGGTGTCTTCAGCGTGCTCCGGGTAATGTATTCCGTTTACGGCAGCGAAGCGCTCTCCATCTTGAATTTAAGCCTTTTTATCATTGTGCTGGTCAGCATTACCATCCTGGCAGCCTCGATCATCGCCCTGAAGCAGGATGTTTTGAAGCGGCGACTGGCCTATTCGACAATCAGCCAGCTCAGCTACATCATTCTCGGTGCGGGGCTTCTGACCACCCTGGGGCTTTCCGGCGGCCTGCTGCACCTGCTAAACCATGCCCTCTTGAAGATCACCCTCTTTTTCTGCGCCGGGGCCATTATCACGGTTACCGGCAAGGAAAAGATCAGCGAGCTGGCCGGGGTGGGGAAGCGGATGCCGCTGACCATGCTCGCCTTTACTGTCTGCAGCGTGGGCATGATCGGCCTGCCGCCGACAAACGGGCTCATCTCCAAGCTGTTCCTTATGGCGGGCAGCATGGAGGTGGGGCAGCCTGCTGTAATCGTCGTTCTCATCACCAGCGCCCTGCTCAATGCCGCTTATTTTGTGCCCATAATTGTGATCGCCTTCTTCAAAAAAGGGAATTTCCAGCGGGTCCGCGGAGCGGAAGCCCCGCTGTCGATGCTCGGGCCCATCGTTTTGCTGGCCCTGCTCTGCCTGGTGGTAGGGATAAAACTTGACCTGACGGTGCCCTTTATTCAGAGTATAGCCGGCTACCTTTTTTAGCGAGTAGCTTTAAGTATTTCTCATTAAGGAAGTGATCGCTCGTGAACCTTTTGCTAATCCCGGTGGTGGCGCCGGTTATTATCACCCCTTTTCTCTTTTTAGGTTCCCCCCGCTGGAGACGGTTCCTGGTCCTCCTGTACACGCTGAGCCTCTTTGCGGCGGCTGCTTACCTGCTGGCGGGAAGCGGAGTGCTCGATGAAACCCTGCTCGGTTCAGACTACCTGGCCGACAGCGGGCTGTCCCTGCTCACCTTTACCCTGCATCCCTACGGCAGGATCGCCGCCTTCGGCTTTACCCTGGTCGGCGCCTTCGGCCTTCTTTACGGGCTCAAGCTGACCACCGCCTCCGAGCAGGCGGTCTCCATCTGGGCCGTCGCCTCCGCCGTCGGGGTATCCTTTGCCGGCAATTATTTAACCTTTCTTTTATTCTGGGAGATGCTGTCGCTGGCTGCGGCGGCCCTCGTTTACCTGAAGAAAACCCCCCACTCCATCAGGATGGCCGCCCGGCTGCTGGCTTTTCAGCTCGTGGGCGGTTTTGCGCTTACCGTGGGCATTGTACTGCAGTACAGCGCCACCGGCTCCCTGGCCCTGGCCGCACCGGTGGCCGCTAGCCTGCCTTTTTTTATTGTCGGTATCGGGGTAAAGACAGCCTTCATCCCCCTGCACCTCTGGGTGCCCTGGGGTTACCCGGCGGCCTCTTTCCCCTGCAGCGTTTTGCTGGCGGCGCTCTGTACAAAGGCCGGCGTCTACGGGGTGGCCCGGATTTTGCCGCCCACAGAAGGGATCGCCCTCATGGGTGCCCTGATGGCGATTGTGGGTGTGAGCATCGCCCTGATCCAGGGAGATCTCAGGCGGCTTTTGTCGTACCATATTA
>JAAZIE010000419.1 GCA_012510305.1 Bacillota bacterium
GATTAGAGGTTAGAGGTGGGAAGTTGGAGGGGGGAGGGGATTATGGGTCGCCACCGTGGTGCAAGCGGTGGCGAGAGATTTACCATAGTGACCCCCGGGTTAAACGCGGGCGAGGCATGCCTCGCCCCTACGATTTTATACGGCGGCCGGCGGGCAATAATGATCGCGGCGGAACGTACAGGCCACCGGATGCCGCAAATGACACGGGGGAAACATTGATAGAATCCGGTACCGTATAACCGTACCGGTACCCTAAACCTCCGTAGGGGCGACCCATGGGTCGCCCGAACCAGGCACCCCCGGGACAAACAGATACCGCCACAACACAAATGAAACATGTGGAGTTAACCGCGGGCCGGTCATGCCTGGCCCGGATTAGAGGTTAGAGGTGAGAAGTTGGAGGTGGGAGGGGATTCCGGTCGATCAGGCGGCGCAGCTGCCTCATGGCCGTGTAGTTGGCCAGGATGATCAGCTTTTCGCCGGGCGCGGTGGCGGCGACGGCTTTGCGGAACGCCCCCGGCAGCGAAAGGACGGCGGTTAACCCGGCCCTGTCAAAACCTGCTTTTTCGAGACGTAATTTCACTTCGCCGGCCTTTGTCCCGGAGAGGATTACGCTGCCGGGGCGGGGTCGCAGCGCGGCCAGCTGCTCGAAATCGGCTTCCCAGAGCCATGAACTATCGGTCCCGTCGGCGGGGCGGTCGTTGATGGCGATCAAAAAATGGACCGGCTCCGCCCTTGTTTCTGCGGCAAGGGTGCGCAGCACCGCGTCGGTGCCGGCCGGGTTTTTGACCAGGGCGGTGAGCAAATTTTTGGAGCCGATGCGGTGCTGCTCCATCCGGCCCGCCGGCGGGGCGGCCGCGGACAGGGCCTTCATTATGGCGGCGTCCGGAAGGCCGCAGGCTGACGCGGCGGCGGCGGCCGCCAGGGCGTTGTAGAGGTTGTAAACCCCGGGCAGGGGCAGCGCTGCTTCAAGAGCGCGTCCCTGCAGGATCAGCTGCAGAGCTCCGTTTTTCCCGAAAGAGGCCGCCGGGCGCAGCTTGAACCCGGGTTCGGGCCGGATAAAGCCGCAGGAAGGGCAGCGGTAACGGCCCAGGTGAGCAAAATAAAGGCGGCTGTAAAGCAGCTTTTGATCGCAGCGCGGGCAGGGCACCTCCGGCTTTTTCGGCGCAGCCGGGGCGGTGCTTGCCGGGGGGGGCAGCTCCAGGCCGTAATAAAGGGTTTCTGCGGCGCCCCCGCCGAGGGAGGCGACCAGGGGATCGTCGGCGTTTAAAAGGAGCAGCGCCCCGGGAGGGAGGGCCTGCAGCCCCTCCTGGATGGCCTTCCTGACCTGCCATGTGCCGCCGAAGCGGTCCAGCTGATCGCGAAAAATATTGGTCACCACGGCGGTGCGGGGGCGCAAGCTTTTGCTCAGCGCCGGAAAGGCGCCTTCGTCTATCTCCAGCACGGCGTTTTGGGGGGCCAGCTCCGCTTTCCAGGTGGCCGCCTCGATGAGGGTTGTGGCGATGCCCCAGGAGAGGTTGGCGCCGGCGGCGTTGTGCACGCAGTCCCGCCCGGCCTGTTTGAAGGTTGCCGCCAGCAGCGCGGCGGTGGTGGTTTTACCGTTGGTGCCGGTGATGGCGACGGTATCGCCGGCAAGCTGACGCGATAAAAATGAGATGAGCTGCGGTGAAACTTTCAGGGCGGCCCGCCCGGGCAGGGTGGTGCCGCCCTGCTTGAGCATGCGGGTGCTTTCAATAAGCGCTTTGCCCAGAAAGACAGCGCCGCGGTTGCGCCAGCCGGGCCGGGAGAGTCCGGCGGGCGGTTCCCGGTTTGGTGCGGCCAATGGGGAGCCCCCTTCCAGGTTGGATGAGCGGTTACTTCAGCCCGGGGCCGGGTGCCGGCAGGGGCTTTAGCCCGCTGCGCTATCTTATGCGGCAGCCGGTCTGCAGGCACCGGGGCGGCGGCCCGGTAAAAACCGCCTCTCTTTCAATATGATCCCCGTTATGATTTAATAGAGTCGTTACCGGGCGATGTTTTTTACCAGGTCATTGCGGGTGACGATACCGACAAGCTTGTTTTCCCGATCGACGATGGGCACCCGGTTAACCTGGTGCCGGCTCATCAACCGGGCAATATCAAGCATCTCCGTCTCCTCGCGGGCCGTGTGCACCTTTTTTTTCATCAGCCGGGCAACCTTTGTTTGAGCCAGAAAATCGATCCCCCGCTTGACGGTGGTTAAATCTTTGATTTCGGCATGGGGGGAAACCCACCCGGAAGGATCGAAGAGGGGGACGACATTTTCTTTTTGGGCGTAGTTGAGAATGTCGGTGTTGGAGATAACGCCGGCCAGCACTGCGTCGCTTTCGGTAACGGGCAGGCCGCTGATGTTATGTTCGGCCATGAGGGAGATCGCTTCCTGCAGGGTCTGCTTTTTGTCGATGCTGATGACGGCGGTGGTCATGATCTCTTTTGCGGTTAAGGACATTTGTGTTCGCCTCCACGGTTAAAAGTTGGCTTAAACCTTATTCGCTAAGGGTGGAAGGGGTTCCTGCTTAAGGGAGTTTGGCAGGGGAGGATATTCATTTCAGGAGGTTGAGCTGTGTTTGCAAAAAGGTTGCAGAAAACAAGCGCGGTGGCGCGGGGGCTGCGCAAGGCTTCGCTTGTGCTCCGCGGGGGCCGGGTGGTGAACCTGTTTACCCGGGAAATAATCGAAACGGACCTGCTCATCGAGGGCGGGTTGGTGGCGGCGCTGGGCACGGGCTATCCCGCGGGGGAGGTAACGATCGAGCTCGGCGGGGGCTATGTGATCCCCGGCTTGATCGATGCCCATATCCACCTGGAGAGCACTCTGCTTTTGCCGGACCAGTTTGCCGCGGCGGTGCTGCCGCACGGAACCACGGCCGTGATCGCCGATCCCCACGAGATCGCCAACGTTCTGGGCAAAAGGGGAGTGGACTTCATGCTCGAGGCGGTGGAACGGCTGCCGCTCGATTTTTACTTTATGGTCCCCTCCTGTGTTCCCTCCACGGAGATGGAGACCGCCGGGGGGGAGCTTACAGCGGAAGAGGTGGCGCGGCTGCTGGATCATCCGCGCGTGTTGGGGCTGGCCGAGATGATGAACTTTCCCGGGGTCATCCAGGGCGATGCAGCGGTGGCGGCAAAAATTGAGGCGGCGCAGCGGCGGGGCAAGCCCGTCGACGGGCACCTGCCGGCGATGGGCGGCAGGGAGCTGCAGGCCTACCTCGGTGCGGGCATCTCCACGGATCACGAATCGGTGAGCGCTGCGGAGGCCCTGGAGAAAGTGAGCCTGGGGATGAGGGCGATTATCCGCGAGGGTTCCGCCGCCCGCAATCTCACTGCTCTCTTGCCCGCCGTCGAGGCGGCCGGCAGCCGCTGGTTCATGTTCGGTACCGACGACAAGGAGGCGGGTGAGCTTTTGTCGGCCGGGCACATCGACGAGCTTATGCGGCGGGCGGTGGCGCAGGGTGGCGACCCCTTCGATGCGGTGGAGATGGCCACGCTTAACCCGGCGCTTCATTACGGGCTGGCCCGCCGCGGTGCGGTGGCCCCCGGTTACCGGGCCGACCTGGTGGTGGTGGACGATTTACGCAGTTTTAACGTCCGGATGGTGCTCAAGGGGGGGCGGGTGGTGGCCCGCGAAGGGGCTGCGGCGGTGGAGATACCCCCCTGTGTGCCGGGAGAAGAGCTGCTGCAAACCGTCCGCCTGCCGCGGGAGCTGGAGGCGAGCGATTTTGCTTTCCCGGCAGCGCCGGGGGCGGTCCCGGTGATCGGGCTCGTCCCGGAACAGATTATCACGGAGAAGCTCATGCTGGAGCCGCGGCGCGACGCCGGGGGAGCGGTGCGGGCGGATCCGCAGCGCGACCTGGTCAAGGTGGCGGTGGTGGAGCGGCACCGGGGAAGCGGCCGGGTGGCCACGGGGCTGCTGCGGGGGCTGGGCCTGCGCCGGGGGGCCATCGCTTCGAGTGTGGCGCACGATTCGCACAATATTATTGCGGCCGGTGTGGAGGAGGCGGCGATGGCGGCGGCGGTAAATGCGCTGGCCCGCGCCGGGGGCGGCTTCGTTGCCGTTGACGGCGCCGGTGCAGTTTTGGACCTGCTGCCCCTGCCGGTGGCCGGTTTGATCTCGCCGGAGCCCGCCGCGCAGGTGGCTGCGGCGTTGGAGAGGGTCACCGCTGCTGCAAGGAAGCTGGGGGCGGTGCCGGCCCAACCTTTCCTCACGCTGTCGTTCCTGGCCCTGCCGGTAATCCCGCATCTGAAAATCACCGACCGCGGCCTTTTCGATGTGGACAGCTTCAGCTTTATCCGGCCCTGAGCGCCACCGGCAGCTGCGGCGGGTTGAACAACCCCCCCGAAGCTGTTAGAATTTAAAAGGGAACAGAGATATTTTTCAATATTATGACAGGGGGGTTATTTATGGAGCCGGCAAAAGTAAGCCTGGTTAAATTTGCCGATGAACGGGCGAGCATCCGCCGGGCCGTGGAGATGTGTGAGGGGTTCAAAGAGCTGGATCCGTCCAAAAGAGTGCTGCTGAAGCCCAATTTGGTGATGTGGGACGAGCTCATGCCCTTTCCCAAGTACGGGGTGATCACCACGGCGGTGGTGGTCGAGGAGATGGTCCGGCTGCTCAAGGAGTACGGCTGCGACGATATTACCATCGCCGAGGCTTCGACCGAGGATAAAGATATAAATTCCAGCACCGCCGCTGCGTATAAGGGGATGGGCTACCCGGAGCTGGAAAAGAGATACGGGGTGAAGCTGGTCGATCTGAACCGGGAGAGCTTTGAAAAAGTTGAGTTTGACGGTTTTTCGCTGAACATGGCCGTGCCGGTCCTGGAGGCGGATTTCATGATCAACCTGCCGGTTTTGAAGACGCATAACTCCACCAAGGTATCGCTGGGCTTTAAAAATTTGAAGGGGTGCCTGGCCCGGCGTTCCAAGGTTTTCTGCCATCACCGGGAGATCCCGCTCAATCATTTTATTTTGCAGATCGGGGAGAAGCTGGCCCCGGCGCTGACCTTGATCGACGGGATCTATGCCCTGGACCGCGGACCGGCGGTCAACGGGACCGCCCACCGCGCCGACCTGCTCATCGCCTCGCGGGATATGTTTGCCGCCGACGTCATCGGGACCGCGCTTTTGGGGATGGAGGCCGCCGAGATCGGGCATCTTGCCGCATATGCGCGCAAGCATAACCGGCCCCTGGACGGCAGCGGGATCGAGCTCCTTGGTGAAAAGGTCTCCGATCACGCCATGAAGCTGAAATGGGACTGGGGCTGGCTGGAGGA
>JAAZIE010000420.1 GCA_012510305.1 Bacillota bacterium
AGCGCTACGAAGAGGTCCCCGCGCAGCAGAAACTGGATCCCCTGGCCGTTACAGCGGAGGAACTGGCCCGGGCGATGCACCCTCTTTTGGCCCGGGGAACTCGCCCCGAGAACGCCCTGGTGAAAACGGTGGCCGGAGTCAGCCCCCTGTGGGCCCGCGAACTGGTCTACCGCAGCAGCTGGGTACACCGGGCGCCGCAAGGTTCCCTGGAACGGCTCCACGGCCAGCTCCGGGCTCTCTTCAGCCTTTCGGGCCGGGCCGCCGGGCCGGTCCTATTTACCGAATTGAAAACCTGCGCCCCTTACCCGCTAGAGCACCTGCAGGACGCAAAAGAGCAGCGCTTTGCCGGGATGAACGAGCTGCTCGACCACTTTTATCAACACCTGGCCGGCGCGGCGGAAAAGAAAGTTCTCCAGGGGCGTCTGCAATCCCGGGTAAACCGCCGGCGGAAACGCCTGGAAGAAAAACTGGCCCTGCTGAAAGCCGATCTTCAAAATGTGGAGTCGGCCGATCGCTACCGCATCTGCGGTGAAACGCTGCTCACCTATGCCGGCCGGGTTAACCGCGGTGACAGCGAAGCCGTGCTGCCCCACCTTTACAACCCCGGAGAAGAGATTACCATCGTCCTTGATCCTTCCATGAGCGCCGTGGACAACGCCCAAAAATACTTTCGGCGCTACCGCAAGATCACCCGGAGCAGAGAGCATCTTGAAAAACAGATCGACCGTGTACAGGCGGAGCTGGCCTACTGCCGCGAACTGCTCTTTACCATCGAGCAGGGCGATCGCCGCTCCCTGGAAGAGATCCGCGAAGAGCTCGTTGAAGCGGGCCTGATCAAAGCGCAACGGAAAAAGGGTTTTCGGGACAAAAAGGAAAAACCCCGGCCCCTCTCCTTCAAGGGATCCTCCGGGGTGACCATCCTGGTGGGCCGGAACAACCGCCAGAACGATCACTTGACCTTCAAGCTGGCTGCAAGGCGGGACACCTGGCTGCATGCCCGGGGCCTTCCCGGAAGTCACGTCGTGATCAAAGGAAGCGCCGATCCGCCTGCCGAAAGCGATCTCCTGGAGGCGGCCCTGCTGGCGGCGTACTTCAGCAGCAGCCGCGATCTCCCCGCCGTGGCGGTGGACTACACCGCCGTGCGCCACCTGCGCCGAGCACCGGGCGGCAAGCCCGGCTTTGTCCTTTACCACCACTACAAAACAATAATCGTCGACCCGCGGGATGAAAAAGTAAAAGAGCTCCTGGAAAAAAGGTGACAGTAGGTCCGTCCCCCTGTCACCCGTCTTTTTTTAGAGAGTGAGTCCGCAGCAGGCGCAGCGCTTCGCGAAAGTCAGGAGGAAGCGGGGCGGTGAACTGCAGCGGCCTACCGGTGCGCGGGTGGAGCAGGGAGAGGCGGCGGGCGTGCAGCGCCTGGCCCTGGAAAAGGTTCGCCGGAAAGCCCGGCGGAGGGCCGGAGCCGTAAAGGGGATCGCCGGCCAGCGGATGCCCGATCCGGCTCAGATGGACGCGGATCTGGTGGGTGCGCCCCGTCTCCAGGCGCACCCGCAGCAGGCTGAATGGGCCGGGATAGGCGAGCACGCGGTAACGGGTTACCGCCTCGCGGCCTCCGGGCACCACCGCCATCTTCAGGCGGTGGCGGGGATGGCGGCCGATGGGTGCATCGATGCGCCCCGCCTGCGGCAAGACCCGCCCGTGGGCCAGGGCCAAATATTCCCGCTGCAGGCGGCGCGACTTCAGCTGCCCGGCCAGGTGCCGGTGGCTGTAATTATTTTTGGCGGCAATGATCAGGCCGGTCGTCTCCTTGTCCAGTCGGTGCACGATCCCGGGGCGCTCCGGCCCGCCGATGCCCGAAAGGGTGCGGCAGTGATGCAGCAGGGCGTTGACCAGGGTGCCGCTCCGGTGGCCCGGGGCCGGATGAACGACCATCCCCCGGGGCTTGTTGATCACCACAAGGTCATCGTCTTCGTACACCAGATCCAGGGCGATGGGCTCGGGGCAGGGGCGCAGGGAGGGCGCCGCCGGTACAAATACAGTGACCTGATCGCCCGGGCGCAGGCGGTAGTTTTTCCGGGTGCAGGGAGCGCCGTTCACCTGGACGGAGCCCTCTTCTACCAGCTTCTGGGCGCGGCTGCGTGAAACACCGGCTCCCGCGCCGGCCAAAAATAGATCGAGCCGCCGCCCGGCATCCGGCGCGGCGGCACTAAACTCAAACCTTTCCAATTTGAAACTCGCCTCCCGCTGAGCCGGCCCCAAAACACAGCATCGCCGGGGCGCCGGGTTGCGCCTACCGGGGAGCGGCTTTCTTGGGACCGCTTTTTTGCGGCACCCTGTAAAATAGAAGCAGCGCCGTTACCAGGGCCGCCACGGCCAGGGCCAGGCTGAAGTGCTGGGCCAGGGTCAATCCGAGCCGGGCCGCAGGCTCTTCACGGAAAAACTCGGTGATGAAACGGAGTATTCCGTACAGGGCACAGAGGGAAATGAGGCTGAAACCGGTATAGGGCCGGTGGCGCTGCAGCAGCTTGAGGATCACAAAAATTAGAACCGCGCCGCCGGCGGCATAGAGCTGGACGGGATGGCGGGGCAGGTTGTCCACCGCGGGTATGACTACAGCCCAGGGCACCACGCTGACGCGGCCGTAACAGCAGCCGTTCAAAAAACAACCGATACGGCCAAAGGCGTAGCCCAGGGCCAGGTAAGGGGCGCAAAGATCGGCCAGCTTGAAAAAATCGATCTTCCGCCAGCGGGACCAGAGCAAAACTGCGCCGATACCGCCAAAAAGCGCTCCGTAGAAGGTCAAACCCTCAAAACGGCCCCAGATAATACTCTTCCAGTTGCCGCTGAACTGATCCCAGTTCAGCAGCACGTAGATGATGCGGGAACCCAGCAGGCCCGAGACCGTGGCCGCGATAATAGCCTCCAGCATGTGATCGGGGCTGATCCCTTCACGCTGCGATTCCCTTGATAAAAAGACGGCGGCGACAAGAACCGCCAAGGAGATCATGGCCCCATATGAATAGATCGGTAGATTGCCAATATGAAAGAGAATCCGGTGCATCTGCTTATCCTCCCATAATAGTGTGCGCTACCGGGGGCGGCTCTCCAGTACCGGGGCAGCCCGCCAGAAAGCAAAAAGAAAAATAATCACCCCAAAAACAATGAACATGTCGGCCAGGTTGAAAACCGGTGGAAAAAATTTCAGATCGATAAAGTCAACCACGGAAACGCGGCGCACCCGATCGATGAGGTTGCCGATAGCGCCGCCCAGCTGCAGGGCCATTCCCAGCCTCAAAATTGCATAACCGGCCGGAACAGTGCGGTAAAAATAGATGATCAGCCCGATGACAACCACGGTAACGGCGATCAGAAAAGCGGTCCGGTACGGCAGCACCCCAAAAGCAGCCCCGGGGTTGCGGACATAGGTGATCGACAGGAAGTTTTTGATCAAAGGGATCGATTCGCCCACATCCATGTTCGATACCACCAGGTACTTGGAAAGCTGGTCCAGCGCTACAACCGCGGCCACGATGAAACAAAGGCGCACTCTTTTACCTCCACACTTGGTACCGGCTGAACGTATTCTATCACAGCCGCCGCGAAAAACAAGTCAATCGGGGATCTGGTCGCGAAACTCTTCATTGGTGAGAGCATCGGTCTCCTCAACCAGCCCCGTCTCTTCATCCTCCAGGGCGTCCTCATAAATTCGGGGACGCTTGTTATGCCGCGCCACCTCCTCCCAGAAGTCCTTGCTGTCGAAACCCGGATCGCCGGCGATGGCGCTGCGATCAAAGGGCGGCCGCAGCAGATCTTCTTCGACGGGGCGGCGGCCGGCATCGGTACCGGACCGGTCCACATACTCCCGGCAGCGGCGGCAGAACGCCGCTTCCGGGACCGCCTTCAACCGTTCGGGAGAGATCTTTTCACCGCAGCGCAGGCAGGCCCCGTAAGTTCCCTGATCAATGCGGGCCAGGGCTTCATCGACAAGGCGCAACCTGATCTGGGAGTGCTCCCTGAGAGAAAGATCTTTGCTCCGTTCAAAGTTTTCCGATCCCAGGTCGGCCGGATGGTTATCGGCAAAAGAGAGATCGGTGACGCTTTCACGCATGCTTATTTCCTGCCCCGGGGAGCTTTCCCCCCCCAGCTGTCTGACCAGGTACCGCCGCGCCTGCAGCAGCATCTTGGTTTCCTCTTCCCAGCGATCGCTCATCTTGCTTCATCCTTTCAACTGTTCTTGGACAATCCGGACCAGCTCGGCGATAAAATCCCCGATAAGCGGTAAGTTCAAAACCACCAGGCGCTGTAAAAGATAGATCAGGAGGGCCGCCAGCAGGGTTGCCCCAAGCGCGAAACCCAGTCCGCGGAAGACGCCCCCGGCAAAATTAACCAGGATATAGCGGCGGGGGTTGTTCAACAGGTTCATGTAGCCGGCCAGATCAAGTTTTTCCAGCTTTGCGGATAATCGGGCCAGGCGCACAATCAACCGCCTTTGCAGCTGCCTTTGCCGGTAGCGCTCCTCTTCCCCCGCCCCGTCTTTGTCGCCCGCCAATGGCCCAAAGCCTCCTTGATCATCTATATGTTTTCCCACCGCCCCAAAAAAATTGCTCCTCCTGCCGGAGCAAAAAAAAGGGGCTGTCCCAAAAGTCGTAAAGGGCGGCCCCTCTTCATGCAACTGTCGCTTTTTGTGATCCGTTATTTCTTTTTCTTCTGTCCCTCCCGGGCCAGCTCGCGGCGCAGAATTTTGCCCACGGCGCTCTTGGGCAGCTCCCGGCGAAACTCAACCTGCCGCGGCAGCTTGTAGCGGGCCAGCCTCCGGGCGCAAAATTCGATGATCTCCTCTTCCACAGCCGCTTCCCCCTCCTGTAGGACCACGTATGCCTTCATCACCTCGCCGTAATACTTATCCGGAACCCCTGCGGTGACCGCCTCGGCGATCTTGGGATGCTCAAAGAGCACTTCATCGACTTCGCGGGGGAAAACGTTGTAGCCGCCCACGATAACCATATCTTTTTTTCGATCGACAATATAGAAATAGCCCTCTTCATCCATCCTGGCAATATCACCGGTATAAAGCCAGCCGTCCCGCAGGACTTCAGCGTTCTCCTCGGGCCGGTTCCAGTACCCTTTCATCACCTGGGGCCCCTTGATCAGCAGTTCGCCTTCCCGGCCCACCTCCATCTCGGTAACCCCGTCAACTAAGTCCACGATTTTGCAATCGGTGTCGGGATAGGGCAGCCCCACGCTGCCCGGCTTGCGCTCACCGGTGAGCGGGTTGCAGTGAGTTACCGGGGAAGCCTCGGAGAGGCCGTATCCTTCCAGCATCTTCGAGCCGGTGTCACGCTCAAACCGCGACATCACCTCCAGCGGCATGGGGGCGGCCCCGCTGTTGCAGATCTCCACAATACCGTGAATGTTGAAGCTCTCCAGGCTCGGATGGTTGGCCACGGCGGTATAGATGGTCGGCACGGCCGGAAAAAGGGCGGGGCGGTACTTGACGATGGCGTTCAGCAGCTCCTCTACATCAAAACGGGGCAGCAGCACCTGCGCGGAGGGCAGAACAAGGCCCGTGTTCATCACGCAGGTCATCCCGTACGAATGAAAAAGGGGCAGGATGCCGAGACCGTAATGCTGCCGGCCCTTTTCTGCAAAATTCAACTTGATCCAGTCCTTCAACCATTCTTTGATCTGGGTCACATTGGCCACCAGGTTGTAATGGGTTAGCATGGCTGCCCGCGGGCGGCCGGTGGTCCCGGCGGTATACTGAAATACGGCTACATCTTCTTTCGGATCTATCTGCGCTACCGGTGAGTGGGGAGGATATTTTTTCAGCAGCTCATCGTACCAAAGATTTTCCCCTGCCACCTCGCTCCAGAGCAGGCGGACAATAATGACCTGCTCCAGGTCAACTTTATGCCGCACCTGCAGAAAAGAATCGATGACTGCATCAACGCCCACAAATATTTTTGCCCCTGAATCCCTGAGGATGAATTCCACTTCGGCGGCGACGTAAAGAGGATTCATCTGCACCACAATGGCGCCCAGTTTCATGCAGGCATAATACGTATAAACATACTGGGGACAGTTTGGCAGCATCAAGGCAACGCGATCGCCTTTTTCCACCCCCAGATCGGCCAGGGCTGCCGCCATCCGGTCGATATTCTCCAGCATCCGGCGGTAGCTGATCTCGGTGCCCATAAATACCAGGGCGATGAGCTCCTGATTCTCCGCCGCAGCCCGCCTGATCTGTTCGTAAAGGGTGATCCCGGGATACTCCAGGTTCCAGCGGACCGGGTATTTTTTCAACCACAGCCGCTCGTCCATTTTTTTGAACCTCCTTATTATTACTCCCCTACTCTATAATATAATTCGACACCGTCAGAATATTCCCCTTCTTTAATCTATTTGAAGGCACGGCGCAGGTGAACACGCTGCCGCAGTTAAATAGAGCACATTTTGAGATAGGGTGACCGTGGAGGGGGCTCGGGGTGATTTCGTTTTTCTGTCATCCCGAGCGCCACTTTTTCTGTCATACTGAGGGCGCACTTTTCTGTCATCCTGAGGGCGCAGCCCGAAGGATCTCGCGCGCTAATGCAAGGCCTTCTTTTATCCGTACCTGCCAGCGCAGGCGAAAAAGGTGACAGGAGGTACGTCCCCCTGTCACCTGGTGACGGTGCGGCACCGGGGGCAGAGCTGATCCGGCTCTGCGGCGGCAAAGATCCAGCAGCGGGGGCATTTGCATGCGGCGGCTCCGGCTACGGATATTTTCAAGGGCAGCACAGCGCTTTCAGCCGCCCCTTCCGGTGCTGCCTCCAGCCCCTCGTGGAGCTCCGCCCGGGAGACGATCAGGATCCCGGCCAGCTCTTTCCGGTAGCGCTGGAGCAGCTCGAAGAGATCGCCCCCGGCCCAGAGGGAAAGATCCGCCTCCAGCGAGCTGCCGATAAGTTTTTCCCGGCGCGCTTCCTCCAGAACCCGGGCCGCCTCGTCGCGCACCTCCAGCAGACGCTCCCAGCGCTCCCCCAGCCCGGGATCTTCCCAGGCCGGATCGGCTTCAGGCCAGTGGGCCAGCTGCACGCTGGGCTGCCGCTCGCCGGGCAGCTGCCGCCACAGCTCCTCCGCCGTGAAAGTGAGTATGGGCGCCATCAGCAGGGTCAAGCTCTCCAGGACGATCATCATCACGGTTTGGGCGGAGCGCCGCGAGGGATCATCCGCCGCCGAGCAGTAAAGCCGGTCTTTTTGCACATCCAGGTAAAAATTGCTCAGGTCAACGGTGCAGAAGTTGTGCAGCGCCTGGTAAATCAAGTGATAAGTGTAGCGGTCATAGGCTGCGGTCACTTTTTTGATCAGCCGGCCCAGGCGGTGCAGCACCCAGCGGTCAAACTCCTCCAGCGAGGCGTAGGGGACCGCTCCGGAAACAGGGTCAAAATCATAGCAGTTTCCCAGCAGAAAACGGCAGGTGTTGCGGATCTTGCGGTAAACCTCGGAAAGCTGCTTCAGGATCGCCGGGGAAAGGTGAATATCGCTGGTGTAATCGGCCGAGGCCACCCAGAGGCGCAGGATGTCGGCGCCGTACTGCCCGGAAATCTCTTCGGGAGCGATGACGTTGCCCAGCGACTTGGACATCTTCCGCCCCTCTCCGTCGACAACCCAGCCGTGGCTGAGCACGGCGCGGTACGGCGGCTTGCCGCGCACCGCTACCGCCGTCAGCAGCGACGAGTGAAACCAGCCGCGGTACTGGTCGCTCCCCTCGAGATAAAGATCCGCCGGCCAGCGCAGCTCCGGGCGCCCTTCGAGAACGGAAAAATGGCTTGAGCCCGAATCGAACCAGACGTCCATGGTGTCGTGCTCCTTGCGAAAAGAGCCGCCGCCGCAGGCGGGGCAGCGGAACCCGGGCGGCAGGATCTCCGCCGCCTCCCGGATAAACCAGGCGTCGGAGCCCTCCCGGGAAAATAACGCGGCCACCGCTTCGATAACCTGCGGCTCGATGATCGCCTCACCGCAACCCCGGCAGTAAAAGATAGGAATGGGGACCCCCCAGATCCGCTGCCTGGAGATGCACCAGTCCTGGCGCTCGGCAATCATGTTGTGAATCCGCTCCTCGCCCCAGGCGGGGATCCATTCAACCCGGCGGATC
>JAAZIE010000421.1 GCA_012510305.1 Bacillota bacterium
CTCCGGGTCGGCACAGAGAACGATCACCAGGGGGGCCGCCGTCACCGCCCTTTTGCAGGGATTATTGTCCGGCATGGAGGCGGCCAGCTTTTCTTTGCGGGACGGTTCGCTCATCACGATAAAGCGCCAGCACTGCCTGTTTTCCCAGGAGGGAGCTACGCGGGCGGCGCTCAACAGCTTTTGCAGCGTTTCATCGGGCACCGGGTCCTCCGTATATCTCCTGACGCTGCGCCTGCCTTCCAACGCTTCATAAAGATCCATCGTCCGAATCCTCCTTTTATTTTAACTATACCGGAACCCTGCCGGAAATAAAAGGTTAGCCTTGATCCAGGCTGAAAGTGATTTTTCCGGCGGTGCTGTCCACCCGGATCACCTTGATCCGGATGGGATCGCCAAGCCGGTAAGTTTTACGGGTGCGCTCTCCCACCACGGCCGCCGTGCGCTCCCGGTAAATATAATAGTCGTCGGACAGTTCGCTTAAGGGGATCATCCCTTCGACGGTGTTCTCCAGCTCTACAAAAAGACCAAAATTCGTGACGCCGTTGATCACCCCGGGAAAGACTTCTCCCAACTGCCCTTCCATGTACTGGGCCTTTTTGATATCCTCGCTGGCTCGTTCCGCTTCCATCGCCGCCCGCTCCCGGGCTGAAGTATGCTCGGCAATTGACGGCAGACTCGACTGCAGCAGGGTCAACCGTTTTTCGCTGAGCCCGCCCGGTTTCAACGATTCCTTCAAGATCCGGTGCACCACCAGATCGGGATAGCGCCGGATGGGGGCGGTAAAGTGGCAGTAGTACGGCGAAGCCAGCCCGAAATGGCCTTCGTTGACGGTGCTGTAGCGGGCCTGGGGCATAGCCCGCAGGATCAACTGGCGGATCAGCGCCTCCTCCACCTTTCCGCGTGATTCTTCCAGGAGCAGCTTCAGGTGATGCGGCCTGAGCCGGCGCAACTTTGCAGCGGTGGGGTCACCCAGCAGCAGAAGGGTTTCACGAAGGGCGGCCAGTTTTTCTTCCGCCGGCAGGGCATGAACGCGGTAAAGCAGGGGCAGCTGCTTTCCGGCAAAATAAGCGGCGACCACCTCGTTGGCCAGAATCATGAACTCCTCGATCAGCGACTCCGCGCGCCCCTGCCGGCGGCGCTCCACGCCGGTGACGGCCCCCGTTTTATCGAGAATAAAGCGCGGCTCGGGTATATCGAGATCAAGCGCGCCGCGCTGCAGCCTCTTTTGCCGTAAAAGCGCCGCCAGGGTGTCCATCTGCTCCAGCATCTCGCCGGTAGCGCCCCCGCCGGTTTTCTCCTTACCCGTGAGATGAGCCTCCACCTCGTTGTAGGTAAGGCGCCGGGCCACCCGCAGCAGGCTGGGAGCAAATTGGTAGCGCACCGTTTCTCCCGCAGCGGTAAGCTCGATCAGCACGCTCACCGCCAGGCGGTCCGCACCCGCTTTCAGGCTGCAGAGGTTTTCCGAGAGCGGCGGGGGCAGCATATGCACCGCCCGCTCTACCAGGTAAGTGCTGGTGCTCCTCTTCAGCGCTTCCCGGTCTACAGCCCTGCCTTCAGAGACATAATGCGAGACATCGGCGATGTGCACACCCAACCGGTAACCGCCCTTGGGCAGCGGCTCCAGTGAAACAGCATCGTCAAAATCTTTCGCTTCGTCGCCGTCGATCGTCACCGCGGCCAGGCTGCGCAGGTCGGTGCGCTTCTCAGCGGCAGCAACCTGCGGAATCGTCTTTTCGGGCGGCAGCTGGGCCAGCTCTTCTAAAACCCGCGGCGGAAATTCGGCGGGCAGTTCATGCAGCCGGTCAAAAAGAAGCTGCTCTGTCTGCGCCACGCCGGGCATGCCGATTCGTTCCACGAGGCGGCCGCAAGCAGGGCGGTTCCCCTCCCGCCAGCGGTCAATCTTGACGACGACCTTCTCTCCGCAGCGAGCTTTCCGGGAACCGCGCGAAAGATTTACTTCCCGGCCGAAACGGCGGTCGTCGGGCACCACGTAAAACCTTTTACCCCGCTGTTCCAGGGTTCCCACCAGCTGATCGCAGCCCCGCTGCAAAATATTGACCACCTCCCCCTCGCATCTGGGACGGCCGCCCGGGGAAAGGAGGCGGACAAGAACGCGATCACCGTGAACAGCGCCGTGAAGCCCGCCGGCCCTGATATAAACATCTTCTCCCTTTTTGAGGTCGGGTTTCAGAAAGGCGTAGCCCCGCCGGTTTCCTTCCAGGACACCGCTGAGGCAGTTCAGCCGCCGGGGCAACCCGTAGCGCCCCTGGCCGGTTTTAATCAGCAGCCCGCCGGCCACCATCTGCTGCAGCTGATCTGAAAGTATGTTTCGCTCATCTTTCCGCAGTCCCAGGGCCCTGAGCAGCTGCTGCAGCGAGAGGGAGCGCCGGCGGTGACCCAAAAGGTACTGCATCACTTTATCCTGCAGCTCGGGCAAGGCATTTTGTTTCTTTTTTGATTTCATCTAAGTAATTTACAACCCCAGATCCGCCGCAGCGGCCTGCATCGCTTCCAGGCTCAGGGCGAGGAACTGCTCCAGGGAAAGATCCAGCTCGCTGCAGCTTTCTATCTGTTCCCGGTTCGCACCGCGGGCAAAACTTTTCTCTTTAAAGCGGTTGAGCACAAAATCCAGATCGATGGCCGCCAGCTTTTTTTGCGGATGAACCAGCGCCGCCGCCACCAGAAGCCCGGTTACGGGATCGGCGGCAAAGAGAGCTTTGTCCATGAGCGATTCCCGTGCCACGCCCAGCGCCGGATTATGGGCTTTGACCGCCCGGACCAGTTCTTCCGGCAGCCCTTTCTCCTCCAGAATCTGTGCCCCCAAAAGACCGTGCTGTTCGGGCCGATCCACGGTCTTGTCGTAGTCAAGATCGTGCAGCAGGCCCGCCAGGGCCCAGAGCTCTTCATCCTGACCCAACTCGGCGGCCAGGCGGCGCATCACTGCTTCCACCGCCAGCATATGCTTAATCAAATTTTTGTTTTTCACTTCCTGTTTAACCAAACTGAGCGCTTCCTCTCGTTCCATTATCTTTCTCCTCCAAAATATTACTTTATTGAATGTTTGCGTACATTATACCCTTAGCCGCACCAAAGTAAAAGAAAGCGGGCAGAAACAGCAAAGGAGCAGGTTGGTACCCTGCTCCTTGTTCTATGCGCAATAGATTAGATCTGCTCAGCTTATAATGGTCAGCACAATCGTAAAGAGCATAAACCCTATTGCCAGGTACGTCGTCGCCTGGCCCAGCTTTTCATCAAGCCCTTTTTTCTTGCCAAAAAGGCTTTGCGCACCGCCTTCAATAACCCCCAGGCTGGCACTGCGTCCCGACTGCAACAGGACCGTCACAATTAAACCGACGCAGACAAGAACGTAAATCACGGTCAGCACTTTGATCAGCATGGTTAGCACCCCCGCAAACAAACAGAGTCCGGATGTATTCTAACACAGATAATGAAGCGCGGCAAATTATCCCGCCGGTTACAGGATCGTTCGGCCGGCAAAAGAACCGCTTTCGCCGAGCTCTTCTTCGATTCGCAAAAGCTGGTTGTACTTGGCCACACGATCTGTCCGGGAGGGAGCCCCGGTCTTGATCATCCCCGCACTCACTGCTACTGCCAGGTCGGCAATAAAACTGTCGCCGGTTTCGCCGGAACGGTGTGAAATCATCGCTCCGTAGCCGCTGCGGTGCGCCAGAGCCACTGTTTCCAGGGTTTCGCTCAATGTGCCCACCTGGTTCAGCTTGACCAGGATGGCGTTGCCCACCCCTTTTTCGATTCCCTCGGCAAACCGCTGCGGATTGGTCACAAAAAGATCATCGCCGACCAGTTTGATTTTCCGTCCCAGGGCTCCGGTAAAAAGATCCCAGCCGGGCCAGTCCTCTTCACCGAGGCCGTCTTCAATACTGATCACCGGATAGCGCTCCACCAGTTTGCCGTAGTATTCGATGAGCTCTTCGCTGCCAAAGGCCTTTCCCTCAAGGTTGTATCGGCCGCTCTTGAGCAGTTCGGTGGCAGCCACATCCAACGCCAGGAAGATATCATCGCCCGGGCGGTAGCCGGCGGCGGTGATCGCTTCGACAATCAGTTCCAAGACGGCGGCGCTGGAGTCGAGGTCGGGTGCAAAGCCGCCCTCGTCGCCCACCGCTGTGCTCATGCCGCGGGAAGAAAGGATATTTTTGAGGGCATGGAAGACCTCCGTGCCCATCCGGAGAGCGTGCGAGAAACTGTCCGCACCCGCGGGAACAACCATGAACTCCTGAATGTCCACGTTGTTGTTCGCATGCTCGCCCCCGTTGACAATATTCATAAAGGGCACCGGCAAAAGGGTTCCCTGCAAGCCGCCCAGGTAGCGGTACAGGGGCAGTTCGAGCATCTTTGCCGCTGTGCGGGCGGCGGCCATGGAGACGCCGAGAATGGCGTTGGCGCCGAGGTTCCCCTTGTTCGGGGTCCCGTCAAGCTCGATCATCACCCGGTCGAGATACTGCTGTTCCAAAACACTGATCCCGCAGAGAGCGGGAGCAATCTGCTCGTTCACATGGGTTACCGCGCGGAGCACACCCTTGCCCAGGTAGCGGGCCTTGTCACCGTCCCGCAGCTCCACCGCCTCAAAAGCCCCGGTAGAGGCACCCGACGGGACCGCCGCCCGGCCGCGCCATCCCCCCTGCAAACAAACTTCCGCTTCCAGGGTGGGGTTGCCGCGTGAATCCAATATTTCTCTCGCCTTAACCGCTTTAATCCGATCAGCCATTAACCTTACTCTCCTTTTGAGATCTGTCGTCGCTTGCCCTAATCAGGCTCCGGCCGGTCATCTCTCCGGGCTGTGGCAGGCCTGCCAGCTCCAGAACGGTAGGAGCAACATCGGCCAGCCGCCCCTCACGGCGCAGCTCCACCGGGCCGCAGCCCGGAAAAAGGCAGGGAACCGGGTTGAGCGAGTGGGCGGTATGCCTGCCGCCGCCGGCATCGATCATCTCCTCGGCGTTGCCGTGATCGGCACAGATGATCATCCGCCAGCCGCATTTTAAGGCAGCCGCTGCAACCAGGCCCACCTGCTTGTCTACGGTCTCAACCGCTTTTACTGCCGCTTCAAAAATACCGGTATGTCCCACCATATCCGGGTTGGCAAAATTTACGACCAGCAGCCGGTGCCTGCCTTCTTCAATTGCGCGCACAGCTGCTTCGGCCACTCCCGCTGCGCTCATCTCCGGCTGGAGATCGTAGGTCGCCACCTTCGGGGAGGGAACCAGGATGCGCTCTTCTCCGGGAAAAACCTCCTCGCGTCCGCCGCTGAAGAAAAAAGTGACGTGGCCGTATTTTTCAGTTTCGGCTATGCGCAGCTGCCCATAGCCGGCGCTGCTGTAAAGTTCGCCAAGAGTTTTTTTAAGGTAATCCGGGGGGAAAGCCACCGGCAGAAGCAAACCGTGCTCATATTCCGTCATCGTAACCATCCCGGGACGCGGCGCCGCCGGACCGCGTTCAAAATGGGAGAACTGATCATCGTTCAGGGCATGACTGATCTGGCGCATCCGGTCCGGCCGGAAGTTGAAGAAAATGACGCTGTCGTTTTCCCGGATTACAGCGAGAGGAGCCCCTCCTTCGCCGGAGATCACCACCGGCTGGATAAACTCGTCCGTCTCGCCGCGGCGATAGGCTTCTTCGAGGGCCCGGCGGGGATCCGGCGAGCGATCACCCTCGCCGTACACGAAGGCACGGTAGGCTTTCTCCGTGCGCTCCCAGCGCCTGTCCCGATCCATGGCATAGTAGCGCCCGCAAATGGTGGCGATAAAACCGCTTTGGTGCTGCAAGCTGCGCTGATAAAAGCGCTCGATGTAGGGCGCGGCGCCGGCAGGCGGCGTATCCCGCCCGTCGAGGATCGCATGAATGTAAACCGGCCCGGCCTGCTGCCGCTCCGCCATCTCCAATAAAGCTTCCAGGTGATCGGCATGGCTGTGCACCCCCCCGTCGGAGAGAAGGCCGACAAGGTGGATATCACCGCCGCAGCGGCGCGCCTTTTGCATCGCCTCCTGCAGAACGTGGTTTTCGAAAAAGGCGCCCTCTTCAATAGCGCGGGTGATCCGGCTGAGATCCTGAAGGACAACCCGTCCGGCTCCCAGGTTGAGATGGCCCACCTCGGAGTTGCCCATCTGACCCGGTGGCAGCCCCACCGCTTCTCCCGAGGCCGCGAGAAGACAGCTGCTAAAATATCTGCCGAGGTGGTCTATCTGCGGGGTATGGGCCTGCAAGATAGCGTTGCCGGCGCGCTCGCGGCGATATCCCCAGCCGTCAAGAATCACCAGCGCCACGGGATTGATCATCCAGCCGCCTCCCCGGCCGCCACAACCAGGGCGGCAAACGTGTCCACTTCCAGGCTGGCCCCGCCGACAAGGGCTCCGTTGACGGGAGGAAGGGAGACGAAGCTGCCGATATTCCCGGCGTTGACGCTGCCGCCGTACTGCACCCGCAGCGCCCCTCCTGCTCCACCGCCCAGGTGTTTTTCAGCCACCCGGCGCACCAGCGAGGCGGCATCGGCAGCATCACCGGGGGAGGCCGCCTGCCCGCTCCCGATGGCCCAAACCGGTTCGTAAGCGATAATCATCTCTTTTACCTTTTCGCCCTCCAGGCCTTCCAGGGCAGCCCGCAGCTGTCTTTCCAAAACAGCGCCGGTTTCACCGCCCTTGCGCTGCGCTTCTGTTTCGCCCACACAGAGGATGGGTACCAGCCCGGCTTGCAGCGCCCGCTCAAGCTTTTTCCGGATGGAAACATCCTCCTCGCCGAAAATATGGCGCCGCTCGGAATGGCCCAAAATGACATGGCTCACTCCAAATTCTTTCAGCATGGGTGCGGCGATCTCGCCGGTATAGGCGCCCTGCTCTTCCCAGGATATATTCTGGGCGCCCAACCTGATCGCACTTCCCTCCAGGGCGGAGGCAGCCGGAGCCAGGGCGGTAAAAGGCGGGCAAAGCAGCACCTCCACCCCGCCGAATTCACTTTCTCGCCGTTTAAGCTGTTCACAAAAGATTACCGTTTCCGCCGCAGTTTTATGCATCTTCCAGTTGGCGGCTATGATCAATTTCATGGTCAATCCCCCACTTTATTTTATTTCTTGTTTTGCAGAACCGCGATTCCGGGAAGCACGGCCCCCTCCCACAGTTTCAACGTTGCCCCGCCTCCGGTAGAGATAAAATCGATTTTACCGGCCAGCCCAAATCCCTCCAGGGCGGCTACAATATCGCCGCCGCCGACGATGGAGAAGGCTTTGCTTTCGGCAACGGCCCGGGCCACGGTCTCAGTGCCTTGGTGAAAGGGGGCGGTTTCAAATACGCCCAGCGGCCCGTTCCAGAGAATGGTCCCTGCTTCCGCAGCCACCTCGCTGAAAAAAACGGCCGTCTCAGGTCCGATATCAACCGCCTGCCAGCCTTTGGCAACCTCTCCCACCGGGACAACTTTAAAGGCACTGTGCGGTTTCAGCTCCCGGGTTACCGTTAAATCCACCGGCAGCTGCAGGCAGCAGGCGCTTCTTTCAGCAGCTTCAAGAATATTTTTGGCATCCTCCAGAGAATCTTGTTCAAAATAAGAGTTTCCCAGGGGGTACCTCAGGGCGGCGAGGAAGGTATTGGCCATGCCCCCTCCGATAAGAAGGGTATCGGCGAGGTCCAGGAACCGGTGGAGCACTTTTAGCTTATCCGAAACCTTGGCTCCCCCAAGGATGGCCGCCAGGGGGCGGGCGGGTTGCTCCAGGCAGCGGGATAAAACCTCCAGCTCCCTGGCCATGAGCAGCCCCGCCGCTGCGGGGATATATTCAGCAACCCCGGCGGTGGAAGCGTGGGCACGGTGAGCGGTGCCAAAAGCATCGTTGACAAAAAGATCCGCCAATCGGGCCAATTGCCGCGCAAATTCCGGATCGTTTGCCTCTTCGCCTTTTTCAAAGCGGACATTTTCAAGCAAGAGCGCTTCCCCGCCGGCAAGGTCCTTGATCGCCTCCGCCACCTGCGGGCCGATCACCCGGTCCAGCTTGGCTACAGGACGTCCCAGCAGTTCAGAAAGGCGAGCGGCTACCGGATCAAGGCGCAGCTCCGGCCTGACCTCACCGCAGGGCCGTCCCAGGTGGGATACCAAAATGAGGCGGGCCCCTCTTTTCAGCAAATCGGTTATCGTCGGCAGCGCCGCCCGGATGCGGGTATCATCGACCACCTGCCTCCCGGAAAGGGGCACATTAAAATCTACCCGCAAGAGCACTTTTTTACCCTTAACTTCCAAATCGGAAACGCTCAGCTTCATCCACCGCTCACCATCCCTGGGCTTAATTACATCCACAAACATTATTCTACCACAAAATATATCTTTAATCGCAGGCAGATGCCCTTTACTGCACTTCCAGGCAGCAGTTGGCAGCTGATCGTCATTATATGGAGGATGGCGGCGAAAAATCAAAGGGGTGAACAGGTTCGGCTGATTTTCCCGGTAAAGTTGGTTATAGCGGATCTTTCAATGACGGCGGCGGTGATGGGAGGCGGGAATGGAAAGCTCTTCCCGGTATTTGGCCACGGTGCGCCGGGAGATGGTGACCCCTTTTTCTCTTAAAGAATCAGCAAGCTGCTGATCGCTAAAGGGATCTTGGGGGTTCTCCCCCTCGATCAGTTCGCGCAGCAAGCTTTTGACGCTGTGCGACGAAAAGCTCTCCCCTTCTTCACCGGCCAGGCCGCTGGAAAAAAAATATTTCAGGAGAAAAAGGCCGCGCGGCGTTTGCATATACTTGTTTGCGGTGGCGCGGCTGACCGTGGATTCATGGACCCCGACAGCAGCGGCGACATCCTTCAAGGTCAACGGTTTCAGCTCCCTGATCCCATGCTCTAGAAAAGATTGCTGGAGCTCTACAATCTGCTGCGCTACACGGTAGATCGTGATCCGCCGCTGTTCAATACTGCGCAGCAGCCAGGAAGCTTTATCGAGGTTGTTTTTTATATAGACGGAGAGTTCTTCATCACCGGTTCTGCTTTTAAATAGCTGCTGATAGTAGGAACTGATCCTCAAACGCGGACTGAGGCTGTCATTTAAAACCACCACGTACCTGTCCTCGACTTTTTCCACATGAATATCGGGGACAACGTAACGTGTTTCTGAAGCGCCGCCAAAAACAGATCCGGGCTTGGGATTGAGGGTGCGGATAAAGTCAACCGCCTCTTGCACCTCCCCGGTGCCGCAGCCAAGAGCGGCCGCAATATGGCGGTAGCGTCCGTCGGCGATCGCCGGGAGGAATTGTCTGACAATTTTAAATGCCAGCGGCGGTGAGGAGGCGTTGCCGGAAAGCTGCAGCAGGAGACATTCCTGCAGATCGCGGGAGCCGATGCCGGTCGGTTCGAGGCTCTGCACGGCTTGAAGAGCTTCCTCTATCTCCTTCAAGGAGACACCGATCGC
>JAAZIE010000422.1 GCA_012510305.1 Bacillota bacterium
CACGAGGACTTCTTTTCCCTTCAAGATCTGGTCACCTTAGTGGAGCTTCAGGCGGTCCGCGTGATCGGGATAAATACCGAAAGGCCGGGCGGCATCACCAACGCTCTGCGGGCGATTACCTATGCCGAGTTGCGCGGGTTGGGCGTTGTCCTGCACAACCAGCCGCTGGGGATCAGTTCGGCGGCAACGCTTCACCTGGCCGCGTCCAAGCACCACCAGCTCGGCCATGCAACAGAACTGTTCGGCCACTTGATGATGGAGGACGATCTTATCGTCAGCCCCATCGACTACAGCGAGGGGATGGGCAGGTTGCCTGAAGGCCCGGGATGGGGTATTGAACTCGACGAAGAAGCCTTGCAAAAATACGCCACCGCGCCCACCACAGTTCTTGAGTACAAGAAATAGAAGCGGTCGCGGCCTTTCCAGCCAACCCCCAAGCAATGCCGGATACTCTTCCATTACAGTGTGGGAATTGCCCGCGGCACCATTGAATCTGCCGGATATGGTATAAAATGCAGGGGCGGGGCATGCCTCGCCCGCGGCTGGCTTCCCCCGGCTCCACCATGAGGTTCGGGTTGCATCATGGTAGGCATCGTTACGAATAAATGAGGGGCTCTTGATAACAAAATGATTATCTCGATAGAGCGCGGGGTTCTTTTAAAACCCGCAGTGTCTTGACGCGATGGGAATTAAGATTTAACTTGACAACTAGTATACAAGATGTTATTTTTTAATCAATTCAAGAATAAATTGCTTCTGTTTCCCGGTGGATCACAAAGGGGTAGCGGCATGAAACAAAAAATGTTGGTCACTCCCCGTTACAATGTCAAAAAGCTCTTCGAAGAGCTGAGGCATAAAATCATCAGTTTAAAGTTCATCCCGGGCCAAATGATCAGCGAAAATGATATTGCCGGTAGTTACGGGGTTTCCAGAACCATTGTGCGCGGTGCACTTCAAAAGTTAAAAAATGAAAATCTCGTCGTCGTTTTTCCGCAAAGAGGTACATATGTTTCCTACCTGAATTACCGCCAGATCATGGACCTGGTTTATATGCGCTCCGTTGTGGAGTACGATATCTGTCGCCAAATTAAAAACAAGCTGGATCTTCAGGTCAGGGAAAAGCTGGAGCGGAATCTCCTCAAGCAGGAAAATGTATGTGCAAGCATAGATAACATTTATGAATTCAACAAGTACGATGAAGAATACCACCAGATATATTACGAAGCTGCCGGAAGAAAATATTGCTGGTCCTTTATGCAGCAGTTTCAGGCTTCCTATATCAGGTATCGATTACTTGACATGATCGAAATCGGCAACCTGAAAGAAGTGTACAGCGAGCATGTGGAGATTTTTAATGTTATTACCGGGGCCGGCAAGGCCAACCTGCGCGAGGTGGTTGACCGGCATATTTCAGGCAATATCGTCAGGCTTGAAGAAAAGATCAAGACGATCTATAAAGACTATTTTGCCTGAGATTTACCTTTGCCCGGTAATGCATGCAGCATGCAAGAAGCATAAATATCTTAAAACAAAAACGCTTTTCCTTCGATCAAAGGTCTCTATTTCTTAAGCGGCAGGGTGGAAAGACAACCAAAATATACAACCTGTATTATATAAAAACAGCGCGGTCTTTGAAGAAAAAACTGAGTAAAGGAGCCGGCAGATATGGATAAGGTAGTAACGTTTGGCGAGGTTATGCTGAGGCTTAAAGCGCCGCAGCATGAGAGATTTTTGCAATCACCGGTTTTGGAAGCGACGTTTGGAGGCGGCGAAGTCAACGCGGCGGCCTCGCTGGCGAATTACGGCAAAGCGGTGGCATTTGTCACTGTTCTACCGGAAAATGATCTCACCCGTGCCTGTGTTGGTGAATTAAGGAGATTAAACATAGATCCCTCGGCGATACAGTACGGCCCCGGGCGGTTGGGCATTTATTATCTTGAAAGCGGAGCAGCGCAAAGGCCTTCCAAGGTGATCTACGATCGCGATTACTCGGCTGTTTCCCTGGCTAAGCCCGGTGACTTTGAATGGGCAAATATATTCAAAGAGGCAAGTTGGTTTCATGTTACCGGGATTACGCCGGCCCTGAGCCAGTCTGCCGCTGATCTTACTTTTGAAGCTGTTCAACAGGCCAAAGAGATGGGGCTGACTGTTTCCTGCGATTTTAACTATAGGAACAAGCTGTGGAATTACGGGAAAAGCGCGGTTGAAGTGATGACGGAACTGGTAAAATATATCGATATTGGCATCGCCAACGAAGAAGACTGTCAAAAATCTTTGGGTATGTCCGTGGCTGCAGATGTGAACAAAGGGCAGCTGGATCTGGAGCAATATCAGCGTTTAAGCGACCAGGTGCTGGCAAAGTATCCCCGGATGAAGGTATTGGCGATAACGCTCAGGGAGAGCATTAGCGCGAGCCATAACGGTTGGTCGGCCTGTATAAATGATCGCGCCGGCTTCTATCACAGCCGCAAATACGACATTACCCATATCGTTGATCGGGTGGGCGGCGGGGATTCTTTTGCGGCTGCTTTAATTTATGGCTTGACAACGTATGATACCAAAGAGAAGGCGCTGGATTTCGCTGTTGCCGCCAGTTGTCTCAAGCATTCCATCAGCGGTGATTTTAACCGGGTCAGTGTGGCGGAAGTTGAAAAACTGATGTACGGCCGGGAATCGGGCAGGGTGGAACGGTAAGACCTCAAATTGAAGCAGCAGACAGCTTGACCCTGCCATAAGAGAAACTGCTTTTTTCCGAGACGATCTCTACCCTGTGGAAGAAGTAAAACACCTCCAACCTCTGATTTGCAATCTATGCCTCGCCCGGGTTACCCCGGGGGGTCACTTCAACAACCTCGCGGACCGCTTGCACCACGGCGGGGGGCTGGGCCTGCCCCGGTAAAATAGACATTTTAATTGTTAAAAATGGCGGTCGGGGCAGTCATCAGCCAATGGGCAGGAATTTACAGAGGAAAAAAGAAGTAATATGTCTAATTAATTCTTTATATTGGGAGAATCGAACCTGCTATTTTTACGCGGTTTTCACTGTTCTTTGATTTGATGGTGCCGGAAGGAACTCGATGATAGCATTCCCAGCATTTGAGGGGGTTGAAGAGCTTGCCCGGCACAAGAGCGTGCCTTTATTTGAAATCCAGGAATGGGCCGCCGGCCGGAAGGCGGCAGCGGTCTTCCGGAGGCATATTGTTACCGGCCGGCGCAATAGCCAAGCGGCTCTGAAATAGTGATAAAATTTAAATTGTCCGGAGGTTTGCTCTATTAAAATGTACCGCCTTGAAGTGGTTGCCGGGCCGGACCTTGGCAGAACGAAAAAAGTAGGCCCCGGGGAGAGCCTTCTTGTTGGACGAGAGCTGTCGGTATTAGATTTAAGCCTGGGCGATCAAAAAGTGTCCCACCGCCATGCCCGCTTAAAGGTGGGAGAAGACGGCACCGTTACTCTTTTTGACCTGGGAAGCACCAACGGCACCTACCTGCGCGGCAAAAGGATTCGGGATGAAGCGGTGCTTTTACCCGGTGATACATTTAACCTTGGAGAGACGAGCATCCGGGTAGTAGAGGGCGGCCCGGACTTGGAGCCGGCGCCCCTGGGTAAAACCCACCTTTTGGGTGAAGGTACCGTCTATATCGCTTCGGGCAAACATGAACGGCAGCATGCCATAAAGGACAGGCAGCAGGCTATCAATATCGGGCGGGCGCCTTCCAACGACCTGGTCCTGGATCATCCCCTGGTTTCCCGCCATCATGCCGCCGTTCACATCCGAAAGGGCCGCTTTTACCTCATCGACCTGAACAGCTCCAACGGGACCTACGTCAACGGCCAACGCGTGGCCAGGCAGACTCACCTTTCGCCCAACTCGCTCATCCAGATCTGCGGTTATCGTTTTCTCTTCGACGGCCGGGAGCTGATCGAGTACGATGAGAACAAGGGGCAGGTTCGGATTGAGCTGAATGATCTGAGCAAGACCGTAAGCGTTGCCGGCGGCGGGCAGCTGACCATCCTGGACCAGGTCAGCC
>JAAZIE010000423.1 GCA_012510305.1 Bacillota bacterium
GGGTGGCGGTCTGCACGGCGCCGAGGATGATCCCGCTTTCGTCAACGAGCACAAGATTGCTTCGCCGTCCCATGATCTCGGCGATGAGGACTGCTGCGGGAAGCCCTTCGGGAGCCGTAAACTGAAATTTTAGCACCCTCTCCAGGGGGGGCTGGGTGATCGCCGCGACCCGGGTTCCCACCAGGTATTTTCGCAGGAGCATGCAAAAAGGGGGCGGCTGTCCGGGGCGGCGGGGGCGCTCGCGGGTGAGGTGAACCCGGGCTCGCTGCGGGTGGCAGGAGAGCAGCAGGTGACGCTCCTTTCCTTCGCGGTACAGTGAAAGAACGATCTCTTCACGTGAAGGCTGGCTCACCTGCTGCACCTTTGCTCCTATGATCAGCTCCTGCAGCTCTGCGTTTACCGCGTTCATGGTAAAAAGATCATATGACACCGGCCGCCCTCCCCCTTCTTTACCTCCAGTATACCCCAAAAAAGGGGCGCCGGGGATACGGGAAGGATGTTCCCGGCGGGCGGTCAATATTCTGAATGCAACAACTTGTGCTATAATAGAAAATAGAAACAAGAAGGAGGTGTTTGGGTGAGCACAGGTGAGCTCAGGAGGGTTGCGGTTATCGGGGCGGGGAATATGGGGCACCAGATTTCCCTTTGCTGTGTCCTGGCCGGGTTGGAGACAGCCTGTGTGGATGTGAGCGAAGAGCAGCTGCAAAAGGCGGAAGCTTTTATGAAAAAATATCTGCCTGAACGGGTGGCCAAGGGCAGGCTTTCAGAGGAGAGCGCACAGGAGGCGGCCCGGCTGCTCCGTTTCACCGCGGACCTGGAGGCGGGGGCCCGGGAGGCGGACTTTGTCATCGAGGCGGTGACGGAGAAACTGAGCTTGAAAAAAGATCTTTTTCGACGGCTTGATCAAATTTGCCCGCCGCAGACCGTTCTGGCAACGAACAGTTCGTTCTTTGTCAGCTCTTTGCTGGCCGGGGAAACCGGCCGGCCGGAGCGGGTCTGCAACATGCATTTTTTTAACCCGGCCCTGGTGATGAAGTGCGTCGAAGTGGTTAAAGGGCCGCACACTGCCGCCGGGACCGCCGATTTGGCGATAAGGCTGGCGCAGAAAATGGGTAAAAAGCCGGTGCTGTTACATAAAGAGATCTACGGCTTTTTGGTTAACCGGATCCTGCGCCGGATCATGGATGAGGCTCTTTACCTGCTCGATACCGGCGTCGCTTCTGCCGAGGATATCGACAGCGCCGTGGTCAACGCCCTGGGGCACCCCATGGGCCCCTTTACCCTGATGGATCTCACCGGGATCGATCTGAGTTACCATGTGGCGATGGAACGTTACCGGGAAAGCGGCGATCCGGCGCAAAAGCCCTCCCCCACGGTGGTGGAAAAATACGCCCGGGGCGAATGGGGCCGGAAAAAGGGCCGCGGTTTTTATACCTACGAGGAAAAATAGGAGTCTTTCTCCCAGTCATCAGCGTGCTCCCGCGGGCATATCTATGTAGAAATCAAGAAGCCGGGGGGACGCGATGTTTTCCGGGTGGACTGCTTTGAGTACAGACAAGATCTTGCAGCGTTTTAAAACAGCTCCCGAGACGGGGCTGACCGTTCGTGAAGCGGAAAAGCGGCAGCGGCGCTGGGGCAAGAATGTCCTGGCGGATTCCCACCGCCTCTCCCTGCCGCTTCTTTTTTTAAACCAGTTTCGAGATTTCATGGTTCTGGTGCTGCTCGGGGCGACCCTGCTGGCCGCCCTGCTGGGAGAGTATACCGACGCCCTGACCATTCTGGTTATCGTGCTGCTCAACGCTTTGCTCGGCCTGGTGCAGGAGTATCGTGCAGAGCGTTCCCTGGAGGCTTTAAAAAAGCTGTCGGCGCCGCGTGCCCGGGTGCTGCGGGGGGGAAAGATCAGGACAGTTGCCGCCGCCGAGGTGGTGCCGGGCGACCTGGTTTATTTGGAGGCGGGCGACCGGGTCTCGGCGGATCTGCGCCTGCTCGAGGTTCGCAACCTCACGGTCAATGAGGCCCCGCTGACCGGAGAATCCGCAGCCGTGTTCAAGCAAAGCGGAGCGCTTGCCGTTCCCGCAGCCTCGCCGGGTGATGCCGCGAACATGGCTTTCAGCGGCACCGAAGTGCTGGCCGGCCGCGGCCGCGGCCTGGCCGTGGCTATAGGAATGCAGACGGAGATCGGCCGCATTGCCCACCTGATCAAAGAGGCGGAGCGCAGCGCCACCCCCCTGCAGGCGCGCCTGGGCCGGCTGGGTCAAATCCTGGTTTGGGCTTGCCTGGCGGTCTGTGCGGCCACGGCCCTGCTGGGGATAGCGCGGGGCCAACCGCCCTACGAGATGTTGATGGCCGGGATCAGCCTGGCGGTTGCCGCCATCCCCGAAGGGCTGCCCGCTATCGTCACGGTTTCCCTGGCGCTGGGGGTGCAGCGGATGATTCGCCGCCGGGCGATCGTCCGCCGTTTGCCGGCGGTGGAAACCCTGGGCTCGGCGACGGTGATCTGCTCCGATAAAACAGGTACCCTTACGGAGAACCGGATGAGCGTTAACCGCATTTTTGCCGGGGATTCCCTCTACCGGTTTTCCGAATCGCGTTTTCAGCCGGGGTTAAAGCGGGACTCCGGCGGAAAAAAAAAGACAGGTTTTTCGCCCCGGGAGGGGGTTCTCCATTTTTCACTTTTCATCGCCGCACAGTGTAACAACGCTTACCGCGAGGGCTCCGCCTACCGGGGCGACCCCACCGAGGCAGCCCTTCTTGAAGCGGCCGCCGCTGCCGGAATCCGCCCCGATCAGCGCTTTAGAGAGAAGGAATACCCTTTTACCCCGGAGCGAAAGATGATGAGCGTGATCCGGCAAAAGGGCGGCCGGCGGCAGCTTTTGTTAAAAGGTGCCGCCGAAATTGTGCTGGGGCGCTGCCGCTATTACTGCTCGGACAAAAAAGGTATTGTTGCCCTGACCGCGGCAAAACGCAAAGAGCTTTTGTCCCAGCTTGAAATCATGGCCGGGCTGGCGCTGCGCCCCCTGGCGGTAGCCTACCGTGATCTCCCGGCAACGGCGGTGACTAAAACTGTCCCTGCGCAGGCGGATGAGGCGGCGGCGGCGGAAACAGATCTTGTCTGGGCCGGCCTTTTCGGTCTTGAAGATCCGCCGCGGCCGGAGGCTTTGCCGGCGATCCGCCTCTGCCGCCGTGCCGGGATCAAGGTGATCATGATCACCGGCGATCATCGTTCCACGGCCGAAGCGATCGCCCGCCGGCTGGAGATCTTGAAGCCCGGCGGCCGGGTGATTACCGGAGAAGAGCTGAACCTCCTCGATGACCGTCAGCTGGAAAGAGAAATCGGGCCGGTGCGGGTCTTTGCCCGGGTAAGCCCTTTCCATAAGCTGCGCATCGTGCGCGCGCTGAAGAAGCGGGGTGAGGTGGTCGCCATGACCGGCGACGGGATCAACGATGCCCCGGCGGTAAAAGAGTCCGATATCGGCATCGCCATGGGCCTTACCGGGACCGATGTGACCCGGGAGGCGGCGTCGCTGGTTTTAAGCGATGATAATTTTAGCACCATCGTTGCGGCGGTGGAGGAGGGGCGCACCATTTACAGCAATATCCGCAAATTTATTCGCTTTATGCTGGGCTGCAACACCGGCGAGGTGCTGACCATGCTCCTGGCGGTGCTCTGCGGGCTGCCGCTGCCGCTGCGGCCGATCCAGATCCTGTGGATCAACCTGGTTACCGACGGCCTTCCCGCGCTGGCCCTGGGAGTGGATCCCCCGGCAGAAGAGCTGATGGAATCGCCGCCGCGCCGCCGCGACGAAGGGCTTTTCAGCCGCGGCCTCTGGGGGAAGCTGCTCTTGCGGGGCGTCCTCATCGGGGTGGTGACCGTCTCCCTGTTCAGCCTGGCTCTCTCCGCCGGTGAAACCGCGACCAGGGCCCGGAC
>JAAZIE010000424.1 GCA_012510305.1 Bacillota bacterium
CGCTTAACTTAAGAACGACCCGCTTGTAGGCAGGCATTTCCAATATAGAACCCTCCAAATCTATTCGACAGCTTTAAAGGGCAATCCTTTTTTTTGCAAAAAAAAGAACACGCGCGGTGTTCTTTTTTCAGTTAATTGGCCGGGTTTTCGTCGCCGCCGGTCTCCTCACCTACGGCGAAGCGGGCAAAGCGCCGGATGACGATATTTTCGCCAATTTTTGCAATTAAAGCAGCCAGCAGATCACCCACGGACTGCTCCGGATCCCTGATGTAAGGCTGTTCGAGCAGGCAATTTTCCTGATAGTACTTGTTGATCCGTCCTTCAACAATGCGCTCGATGACCTTCTCCGGTTTTCCCTCGCGAAGTGCCTGGCCGCGCAGTATTTCCCGTTCCTTTGCCAACTCCGCCGCGGAAACATCCTCTTTGCCAATATAGAGCGGGTTGGAGGCGGCCACCTGCAGGCAGATGTTGCGGACAAATTCGCGAAATTCCTCGTTGCGGGCTACAAAGTCGGTTTCACAGTTTACCTCTAGGAGAACACCGATCTTGCCGCCGAGGTGAATATAGGAATCGATGATCCCCTGCGCCGCCACGCGTTCGGCCCGGCGGGCCGCCGCGGCCAGTCCCTTTTCCCGCAAAATAACGATCGCTTTCTTTTCATCTCCGCCCGCTTCCACGAGCGCTTTTTTACAATCCATCATCCCCGCGCCTGTTTTTCCGCGCAGGGCTTTTACCGCTTTTGCGTCAACCTTCATCTTCGTCTCCTCCTGCATCGCTGTCGTTTGCCTTCTCTTCGACCGCTTGTTCCGGTTCCGAAGGTTTTGCTGCTTTCTTTTCTCCTGCCGGGCTCTCGCCGGCGGAACCGTCAGCGCCGCTGCCGGCTACGGCTTCAGCCGCTTCGGCTTTTGCTTCTTCTTTAGCTTTTGTTTCCGCCTCGGCTTTTGCTTCCGCCTCGGCCTGTTCTGCTTCCCGAATGTGGCGTCCCTCGACCACGGCGTCGGCCAGGCAAGATGTGATCAGCTTGATCGCCCTGATGGCATCATCGTTCCCCGGAATAATATAATCGATTTCGTCGGGGTCGCAGTTGGTATCGACAATGGCGATAATCGGAATACCGAGCTTGCGCGCTTCGGCGACGGCGATTCTCTCCTTGCGGGGATCGACCACGTAGATAGCATCGGGCAGCGCTTTCAGGTTCCGGATTCCGCCAAGAAATTTAACCAGCTTGGCATGTTCATGCTTTAAAATAAGAACCTCTTTCTTGGGCAAAACATCAAAGGTGCCGTCTTCCTCCATTTTTTCGAGATCATGGAGGCGCCGGATCCGCTTGCTGATGGTCTTGAAATTGGTCAACATTCCCCCGAGCCAGCGCTGATTTACATAATGCATGGCGCACCGCTCGGTCTCCAGCCTGATCGATTCCTGTGCCTGTTTTTTTGTTCCCACGAAGACAACGTGGCCGCCCCGGGCGGCGATATCGCGAACGAAGGCGTAAGCTACATCCATAAGCTTGACGGTTTGCTGCAGGTCGATGATGTAGATACCGTTGCGCTCGGTAAAGATATAGCTCTTCATTTTGGGGTTCCACCGGCGCGTCTGGTGCCCAAAGTGAACCCCTGCTTCCAACAGCTGCTTCATCGTAACAATAGCCAACAAAACTCCTCCTTTTTGGTTGAGCCACCGCTCTCCTTCTCAGCCTTTTACCACGGCCCGGCGGGCCGACCCGGTGCCGGCTCAGGGAGCGTGTGTATTGAATTATCCGTCGGTAGTATAGCACAGTTGCTGCTGGAAGGCAATTCCGTTGCCACCGCCGCCGCTCTGCAAACAGATGCCGGATAAATGCCCCCATAACCTTAAAAAATCCCGGTTGACAATAAATAAAAGGAGCTTTTGACAGCTCCTTTTATCTTCTTTAAATCAGGGTCGATCAAAATAGCGGTTGATCTCCAACAGCACTTTGATCTTTAAAACTGCAACATCCCCAATTCAATCCGGGGGCGGCGGATCATGAAACGGCAGTCTAAAGCAAGCCCTTGGACTCCAGAAAATCGCGGGCTACATCTTCAACTTTTTCCTTCTCCACATCCACCCGGTAGCTCAGATCAACCATGATCTCATCGGTAAAAAGCCCGCCCAACTGGTTCAGCACCTCTTCAAGATCCGGGGCAACTTCCTCTAAACGTTCAAACATATCGTCACGCACCAGCAGGGCCCCGTTGTATTCAGGGAAATAGCCCCGATCATCCTCCAGCACTGTCAGCTGCGCCTTGCGGTTAAGGCCGTCGGTGGCGTACACGATCATCACATCGAGTTCACCGCTTTCAAAAGCGGTATATTTCAGGGTAATATCCAGGTGCTTCACTTCTTTGAAATCCAAACCGTAAAATTTGGCAAAGGGGTTAAATTTTGCACTGCCCTCTTCAGTGAAAAAGTCGTGCTCAGCACCGAAAATAAGCTGGTCGGCTATGGGAACGAGGTCGCTTACGGTTTTAAGATCGTGTTCCTCCACCAGCTCCTGGGAAACACCGATAGCGTAGGTGTTGTTCAGGCCCAGCTTATCCAAAAGGCGCACCCCCTTATCGGCGGCTTCCTCGTTGACAAAATCGTAGAGGGTCATATTCTCCGGCACATCGTCCGGGTCCAGATGAAGATAGGTCGTCAGCAGAGTGCCGTCGTAACTGTTCATTATATCGGCGGTACCCTTTACCAGTTCCTTGTACGAGTTGACCGGAGCCACTTCATCGAGGATCTCCACTTTGGCCTCGGTATTTTCCTCCACCAGCAATTTTACCATTTGGTGGATAAGCTTCATCTCAGCAAATTGCCCATCGTAAATGGTAATGGTATCCTTACTCTTGGCATCTCCGCAGCCCGTCAGCGCTAAGAACAGCAGGCCCGCCAACAGGACGACAGCTACTTTTTTAACAGTACTCATCTCAGTTCCTCCTTTAATTTTTGAAGCACTCACTCTTTTGAAGGCGAAAAACGTCGGTACAAATGCCTTTCTGCAAATGCCATCACCGTATCCAGCCCCATCGCCATAGCCATCAGGGTAAGGGTGCTGCCGATGATCACGGACATATCATGGACCCGGATTGCTTGGTAGATCGCTTTGCCCATACCACCTCCACCTACAAAGAAAGCAAACACGGCAACTCCCACTGAAATAACCACCGCAATACGAATGCCGGTAAAGATATAGGGCACCGCTATGGGCATCTCCACATGGATGAGGCGGTAAAGCATCTTCATACCCATACCGCGCGCCACCTCTTTTACTCCCGGATCCACCTCGGTGAGCCCAAGGCAGGTATTTTGCACTACCGGCATCAGTGCATAGAGCAATAAACCGATTATAACCGTGGTTTTGCCCGCACCGAGAAAGACCATAATGATGCCCAACAGAGCCATCGCCGGCACAGTTTGCAACACTTCCACAAACCACAAGATAGCGCGGCGAAAGGGTTTGAAGAGGTAAGCGCAACCGCCCAGCGGTACACCCAGGGTTATGGTGAACAGCACTGAAGCGAAAACAATGGTCAGATGTTCTGCAATCATAGACCAGCTCATTTGATATCCAACCTTATCGGCTTGGGAATCAAGACTTCGCGCAGCAAATCTATGGCCAGGCTGCATAAAATAGCCATGAGAGCGGCAGGTATGGCGCCCGCCAGGATTAAATAATTATTGTTGCTGCCAACCCCGGCAAAAATCAGGTCTCCCAGCCCGCCCAGGCCGATCATGGCGGCTAAAACCGCCCAGCTGACCGTATAGACCAAAGACATGCGCAGCCCGCTGATAATAGCGGGCAAAGCCAGGGGGAGTTCCACCTGCATCAAAGTCTGGAAACCGGACATCCCGCAGCCTTGGGCGGCCTCTTTACAGCTTTCATCCACTTCAATGATCCCCACATAGGTATTCTTCAAGATAGGGAAGACGGCGTAGATCGCCAAAGCGGTAATAATAGTTGCCGGCACTATACCGATAAATAGAAACAAAAGACCGATAAACACAATCCCGGGTATGGTTTGAAAAAGTGAAAGCAAAGGCAGGATTATATTTGCCCAACGGGGTACTCTTGACAACAAAATCCCCAGGATAATCGATACTGTAAAGGCTATCGCTACTGAAACCAGGACATAAACCAGATGAGTATAGGCAGCCTCGAGAATATGGTGCCAGTACAGCGTCAGAAAATCTTTCATTCCCCATTTCCCCAAACCGCATCGGCCATGGACCGGGCCATGCTTGTCTTGGTAATAATACCCGCAACAGTATGATCGCGCCTGAGCACCACCACATAATTCACTCCTTCATCAATCAGCTTGTCAAAGGCGGCTTGTCCATCTTCGTCTTCGTAAAAGAAAGGGTAGTTTACTTCCATAAGGGTCTCCACATTTTTGTGGCCCTTACCCTTACGTTTGATTTTATCCACCGATACAACACCGGCAAAGGTATCGTCGGGATTGGTTAAAATCAAGGTGTCGATGTTTCTTCTGCTCATCAGCTCCACCGAGTCTCTCACACCCCGACTTTTAGATGCTGTAACAACATTGTCCCGCATGATATCAGCAGCGGTCTGCGGAAGGTTCTCGTTTTCAAGGCTGCGCTTGCCCATAAAACTGCGGATTAAATCATTGGCCGGATTTCTTAGTATTTCGTCCGGGCTGGCCTTCTGGGTAATCCGCCCTTCTTCCATAAAAATGATGATATCGGCCATGGCGAGCGCTTCATCCATATCATGGGTCACAAATACAATGGTTTTTTTCAGCTTTTTATGCAGCCGGCGCAGCTCTTCCTGTAACACATGGCGGGTCATCGGATCGAGTGCACCAAAAGGCTCATCCATCAGCACGATGGGAGGCGAAGCCGCCAGCGCCCGCAGCACCCCAATACGCTGCTGTTGACCACCGGAAAGCTGGTTGGGGTATTTATGGGCATAATCTTCATAGGGCATGTCCACTAAATTGAGCATCTCGTGGGTGATTTTTTTGCAGCGCTGACGATCATATTTCAGCAGCTTGGGCACAACGCTGATATTTTGCTCCACATTCATGTGCGGGAACAAACCGATTTGCTGAATAACATAACCGATGGAACGGCGCAGCTTCACCCGATCTGTTTGGGCTATATCCCGGTCATTGATATAAATGTTGCCCTTGTCTATTTCTATCAGCCGGTTAATTGTCTTGAGGGTGGTGGTTTTGCCACACCCGCTGGGCCCGATCAAAACTACAAGCTGGCCGGGCCTGACTTTAAAGCTGATTTCATCCAATACGGGGGTTTGCCCATAACTTTTGCAAACACGTTCAAAGCTGATCAAAAATATCCTCCTCCAGTATAATGACACCTGTCGCTATTCCTCACGGCCCAACCTTCCAACTATATTTCTATTTTTCCGCCATAAAATGGGTAATAGTGAGCAGTTAACACATC
>JAAZIE010000048.1 GCA_012510305.1 Bacillota bacterium
GGGCGGAGGAGCTGCCGACAACCGCGTACCTGCTGCACGGTGAAGGCTGCCGCTTGAACTGTGCTTTCTGTGCCCAGGCCCGTGATGCCGGGCGGCAGGCGGGGCGCCTCGGCCGGGTTACCTGGCCTTCTTTCAGCCAAAGAGAGGTTATTCAAAGGCTTGAGCAGGCCTCCCCCGGGAAACTGCAGCGCCTCTGCCTGCAAGCAGTTTATGAGCCGGGCGGCGAAAAGGCGGTGGCTGATCTAACCCGCCGTTTGGCCGGGGCCCAGCCGCTGCCGCTTTCCCTTTCCGTTCCGGTTTTCTCCGTAGAAGAGGCGGCCGGCTTTTTCAGCGCCGGGGCGGAGCGGCTCTCCCTGGCCCTCGATGCGGTTACCGGGGAGCTCTATGCCCGCTACAAGGGCGGCCGGCTGCAAGCGCGGCTCCGCCTTCTGCTTGGCTGTGCCCGCCGCTGGCCGGGGCGGATGAGCACACATCTGATCTGCGGTCTTGGTGAAACTGAAGAAGAGGTGGCCTCGCTTTTGGATCTGCTGCTGCAGGAGGGGATTACCGTGGCTCTTTTTGCCTTTACCCCGCTGAAGGGCACCGCCCTGGAGCGCCGCCTTCCCCCGCCCCCCGGGTCCTACCGCCGCCTGCAGGCCCTTCACTACCTGCTGCGGCAGGGTCATATTTCTTTGGGGGATCTGCGCTTTCACCGGGGACGGTTGGCCTCTTTCGGAATCGATTCCGGCAGTTTGAGAGATCTGCTGAAAGGGGGGCAGGCTTTTCAAACCAGCGGCTGCCCCGGCTGCAACCGCCCCTATTACAACGAAAAGCCCGGCGGATTTATCTATAACTATCCCCGCCGGCTGGGGCCCTCCGAAGCTGCCGCCGCCCTGGAGCTCCTTCCCGGCCGCGGAGAGCTTTCGGCAGACCGGGATTTGGAAGCGGGAGGGTGAAAGAGCGGCTATGGTGAACAAATGGCGCCTTCTTCTTGATCAGCCCCTGCCGGGGGCGGTGAACATGCAGCGCGATCTGGAGATCGTCGAAGAGGTTGCCGCCGGCAAAGCTCCGCCCACTTTGCGCCTTTACCGCTGGGCGCCGCCCGCCCTTTCCACCGGGCGCTTTCAGGACCCCGGCAGAGTGGCGGATCCGGAAGCCTGCCGCCGCCTGGGGATAGATCTTCTCCGCCGCCCCACCGGGGGGCGGGCGCTCCTTCACCACCGGGAGCTCACCTACAGTATCGTTCTCCCCGACCGGCGGGAGATCATTCCGGCGGGGGTGCTCCCCTCTTACCGGTTTATCAGCCGGGCCCTGCTGCTTGCCTTTGAAACCTTGCAGATCAAGGCGGAGCTCAGCCCCGAAAGCGCCGGGGGTACGGACCTGCTGCCGGGTTCCTGTTTCGACACCCCTTCGGCTTATGAGCTGCGTGTTCAGGGGAAAAAAGTGGTGGGCAGCGCCCAGCTGCGCCGGAAGGGGGTGCTGCTTCAGCACGGTTCGATCCTGCTGAGCCGGCCGCTGGAAATTTATCGCCGGATCCTGCGGTTTCCGGAGGGCAGCAACGGCGATGCTTACCTGGCATCGCTGCGCCAAAGATCCGCCGGCCTCCTGGACCTGGGCTGCAAGATCTCCACGGATGAGCTCTCCGGCGCCCTGGCCGCCGGCTTTGCCGATCTTTTTAATATTGCCTGGATCTAAAAGCTTTGCCACTACCGTCACATCTGATGGAGGTTTTAAAATGGATCATCACTATGAGTTGGTTGTCATCGGCGGCGGGCCCGGCGGTTACAGCGCTGCGCTGCGGGGAGCCGCTCTCGGTTTAAAGACGCTTCTTGTGGAAAAAGAACACCTGGGCGGCACCTGCCTGAACCACGGCTGCATCCCCACCAAGAGCCTCCTGCACAGCGCCTCGCTTTACCGAAAACTTGAAAGTGCCGGGACATTTGGTATCCGCACCGGTGAGATCGGCTTTGATTATCCCAAAATCCAGCAGCGCAGGGCCGCCGTGGTGCACAACCTGGTGGAGGGGCTGGCGGGGCTGCTCAAAACAGCCGGGGTGGCGGTCTGGCCGGGCCGGGCCGGGCTTCTTTCAGCAAACCGGGTTCAGGTCACCTTTCCCGGCGGCGAACAGCGCATCGCCGGGGCGAAAAATCTGCTTATCGCCACCGGCGGCAGCGAAGTCGTGCCCCCTGTCCCCGGGATAGAGCTGCCCGGGGTGATCTGCGCAGAGGAGGCCCTGGCCCTGCCGGAGCTTCCTTCCAGCCTGGCGATCATCGGCGGCGGCGTTATTGCCCTGGAAATGGCGACAATATTTGCCGCCTTTCATGTTTCCGTAACCATTGTCCAGCGCAGTATCCTGCTCCGCCGCGAAGATCGCGAGATGGTACGCCGCCTGGCGCCAAACCTGCGGCGGCAGCGGATCCGGGTGCTCACCGAAACGGCGCTGCGTGAAATCAGCGCCGCCCCGGAGGGCGGACTTGTCCTGGCCGTGGAAGGCCCCCGTGGAGAAGAGACCCTGGCGGTGGAAAAGGTGCTCGTGGCGGTGGGGCGGCAGCCTTTTTTCGGAGGTTTGAACCTGGCCGGCGCGGGCATAGACTTCAGCGAGCGGGGTATCGCCGTTGATGCGGGGATGGCGGCCGCTGTTCCCGGGGTTTACGCCGCCGGTGACGCCGCTGATCCGGGTTACTTTTTGGCCCATACCGCTTTTCACCAGGGGCTGGCGGCAGCTGAAAACGCTGCCGGCGGAAGCGCTTCTTTCAGCGCAAAAGCGATTCCTGTTTGCATCTTCACCGATCCCCCGCTGGCTCGCGCGGGCCTGACCGAGGAGCAGGCCCGGGAGGAGGGTTATCCGGTCCAGGTGGGCAAGTTTCCCTTCAGCGCCAGCGGCAAAGCTTTTCTCCGGGATGAAACGGCGGGCGTGGTGAAAATTGTCGCCGGCGGCGAGCAGGGTACCGTCCTGGGGGTGCATATTCTCGGCCCCCATGCTCCCGACCTGATCCAGGAAGGAACCCTGGCCGTGGCTGCGGGAGCAAAGGTAAAGGATCTGGAAAAACTGATCCATCCTCATCCCACGCTCAGCGAAACTCTCTGGGAGGCGGCCCTGGCGGCCTCCGGCCTGCCGCTGCACCTGGCGCCAAGAAGGGGGCGCTAGCGTTTTGCCCCGGGCCTGTCCTTTTGTGGATCTTGGGGGCCGGGTATGGTAAATTGTAAATAATCTAGCGATCCCGTTAAAATATGCGAATTAAGGGATAAAGATAAAAATGCCGGTGGGAGGTAACCTGGAAATGAAGATACTGGTCAGCGACCCCCTTTCCCCCAGTGGGCTGGAGTTTTTAAAAAAACATGCCCGGGTGGAGCAGCAAACGAAGCTGTCTTCCGAAGAGCTGCAGCAGATCATCGGTGATTATGACGCCCTCATCGTGCGCAGCAGCACCCAGGTGACCCGGGAGGTCATAGAAGCGGGGAGGCGGCTCAAAGTGATCGGGCGCGCCGGCGTGGGGGTGGATAATATCGATCTGCCCGCGGCTACCGAAAAAGGGATTATCGTGCTCAATGTTCCCGGGGCCAATACCATCTCTGCGGCGGAGCTGACCCTGGCGCTGCTTGTTTCGCTGGCCCGCAACATCCCCGGGGCCAGTTACTCGGTTAAGCGGGGCGCTTGGGCCCGGCAAAAGTTTTTGGGGATAGAGCTGAACGGAAAGACGCTCGGCATCGTGGGGTTGGGCCACGTGGGCAGCGAGGTGGGCCGCCGCGCGCGGGCCCTGGGGATGCACCTTTTATGCTCCGATCCCTATATTCCGGCGGAGCGCGCCGCCAAGATCGGGGTGGAGATGGTGGAGCTGGACCACCTCCTGCGGCACTCTGACTTTGTCTCCCTGCATGTCCCCCTGATCCAGGCGACGCGCTATCTCATCGGGGCGGCGGAGCTGGCGCTGATGAAACCCGGGGCCATGCTGATCAACTGCGCCCGGGGCGGTATTGTCGACGAAGCCGCCCTTCACGACGCCCTGGTGGAGGGAAAGATTGCGGGGGCGGCGATCGATGTTTTTGAGAAAGAGCCGCCTTCGGGGAGCCCGCTGCTGGACCTGGACAGCGTTATCGCCACCCCCCACCTGGGCGCTTTGACCCGGGAGGCGCAGACCAGCGTGGCCCTGCAGGTGGCGGAACAGGTGCTCAAAGCTCTTTCGGGAGAACCGGTCACCTCGGCGGTAAACCTGCCTTCGCTGATGCCTGAAACAGCGGCGGCGCTGGAACCCTACCTGCCCCTGATGCGCCTGCTGGGCAGCTTTTATATGCAGTTCTACGGCGGCTCCGTCGATGAAATTGAGCTGGCCTATACAGGTGAGATCGCCTCTTTGCCCCTGGCGCCCCTGACCGCCTCCTGCCTGTCCGGGTTGTTCCAGGGGATTGTCGAGAGCCCGGTCACCCCGGTCAACGCCCTGCTCATGGCGCAGCGCCGGGGGATCAAGGTGCGGGAAAGCTCCACCGCCGAGCTTAAAAGCTACAGCAGCCTGGCCCAGATCAATGTCCGCGAGGGCGGGGCGGTGAAGCGTCTCGCCGGCACCGTGCTGGGAAAGGACGACATCCGGCTCACCCGGATCGGCGATTACCGCATCGAGGTGGTCCCGGCGCGCTTCATGCTCATCACCACCCATCATGACCGGCCGGGCGTGGTCGGCAGGGTGGGCACCCTGCTGGGGGATGAAGATATCAACATCGCCAGCATGCAGCTGGGCCGCCAGGCCGTGGGGGGAGAAGCGATGATGGCCCTGCAGATCGACCAGCGCATTTCTCCCGCGGTGATGCACCGGCTCAAGCAGCACGACGTCATCGACTCGGCCCGTTTTGTGGAGCTGTCCAACTGGGAAGGCGGCCCCGGCTTGGAGCGGGCTTAGTTCTCCGGGAAGTGTAAATATTCTCTGGGAGGGCTTTCAATATGGGCATCTATTCAGCGATCGATCAGCAGGCGTTGCTCCTGCGCTTTCTTTTTTACCCGCGTAAGTGGACCCGGCCGGCTCCTGCGGGGGCCGAGGATCTCCTCGTCCCCGTGGAGAAAGATATCGCCGTCGGCTGCCGCCTGTACGGCGGTGCCCCCGGGCACCCCTGGATCCTGCTTTTTCACGGGAACGGTGAGATCGCGGCTGATTACGACCAGATCGCCCCTTTTTATCAACAAAGGGAGATCAACCTCGCTGTGGCCGACTATCGCGGTTACGGGCGCAGCGGCGGGCAGCCGACCTTTAGCGGCATGGTCGGGGACGCCCCGCTGATTTTCGAAGCGATCCGGGAAAGGTTGGCGCAGCGGCAGCGGCAGGAAAAGCTTTTTGTCATGGGCCGCTCCCTGGGCAGCATCTCCGCCCTGGAGCTGGCCGGGCAGTACCCCGGTGACATTTCCGGCCTGATCATCGAAAGCGGCTTTATCAGCGTCACCGGGCTGATCAGTCACCTGGGGCTGCCGGCCCTGGGGCTGGATTTAAGCGCCATTGACGCCGAAAGCAGGCGCAGGGCGGCGCAGATCAAGCTGCCGGCGCTGATCATTCACGGCCGCGCGGACAGCCTTGTTCCTTTCAGCCAGGCCGAAGAGCTGCACCGCTGCCTGGGAAGCGAGTCCAGGGAACTTGTGCCCATCCCCGGGGCGGAGCACAACGACGTCATCTTCGTCGACCGGGAGCGCTACTTTGGCGCTATCGCCGGCTTTGTTGAAGAGCGGAGCCGCTCCTCCAGTTGAGCGCAGCTCCCGGAAAGGAAATTAAGCACGATGGATTTTCACCAGTTAAAGGTATTTGTGGAGGTGGCCCGTCAGAAAAGTTTTTCCCGGGCTGCAGAAAGTGTTTTACTCACCCAGCCCACGGTGAGCGCACACATCAAAGCCCTGGAAAACGAAGTGGGCGCCCCGCTGCTGGACCGCAGCCAGCGGGAGCTGCAGCTGACCGGTGCGGGGAAGGTTCTGCTCCGTTACGCCAGGCAGCTGCTGAATATCAAGGAGGAAGCCGTTTTCGCGGTTCAGGAAGAGCGCCGGGCGATCGACGGCCACCTGGAGATAGCCTCCAGCAGTGTTCCGGGAGCCTATATTCTGCCGGGGCTGATGAGCAGCTTTCTTGAAAAGCATCCCGCGGTCACCTTTGCGGTGATGCTCAGGGATACCCGGCAGGTCTATGAAAACATCAGGGAATACAGTTACGACCTGGGATTTGTCGGTGAGCCGGTTTTAATCGACGGGCTGGAACAGGTTCAACTGCTGCGGGATGAACTGCTCTTGATCGCCGCTCCCGGAACCCGCTTGCCCGGGGAAGGACCCCTCCCTGAAATTACGGGGGGGCGGCGGGGCGAAAGCCCGGCGAACCGCAAAAGCGGCGGCGGAGAGCCTGCCGCCCCGCTGTTTGAATTCGACCTGGCTGCCGGCGCCAATGCGGAAAAGTTTTTAGAAATCCCTTTCGTGATCAGGGAGCCCGGCTCTGCCACCCGGGTCGTCTTTGAAAAGTCCCTGGAGGAATACTACGGCCGGCAAGAAAACAAGGTGGCCTTGCGGGTGATCGCCTATCTGGAAAGCCAGGAGGCGATCAAGGAGGCGGTTAAAACCGGGCTGGGGGTTACCGTGATCTCCCGCCATGCGGTGAAAGATGAGCTGGCGGCGGGGCTGCTCAAAGGCTACCGCTTGGCGGGCCTGGGGCTGGAGCGCAGCTTCTACCTGATCTACCACCGGAACCGGATCTTATCCCCGCTCAGCCGGGCATTTCTTGATCATTGCGCCGGCTGCTTCAGCGGGATCTGAGCTCAAGGCCGCCGCGATCCTTCATCTGTCTTGCTCCTTTCTCCGGTGCCGAGGACTTCATCCAGTGCTCGCGGAATCTCTTTGATCAGATCGGCGATCTGTGTTGCCGGGGTCGGCTTGGCATAGAGGCCGGCCAGCCGGTTAACCTTGGCTGCATCGACGGCGGCCTCTTCGATCTTCATCCCCCGGGCGATGAGCGCGGAGACGATTCCGGTGAGAGTGTCCCCGGTGCCGCCGATCGCTTCGAGCACCTCCTCCTTGGGCCGGTCAATTTTTGCCAGGATGCCCTCTTTGTCGGCCAGGTGATCGCCGGCCCCCTTCACCAGCAGGTAAGCGGCGGCGTTGTTGTGGCGGTAGGCCCTGGCGATCAGATCGGGCACCAGGTTTTCATCGTGCAGGATAAATCCCCGGGTATAGAAGGGATGGGGGGCCTTCTCGTCCGCCAGGTAGGCCAGCTCACCGGCATCGGGGGTAAAGAGATCAAAATGCGCCGCATCGCCGCCCATTTTGGCCACATACATGAACCCGGCATCGGCGATCAGGGTGGGCCGGGGTGCCATCGCCTCGATCTCCGAGAGCATCTCTTTGAACAGGGTCACATCCGGCTGGAAGTAGTGCAGGGCCAGGGCGCTGAAAGAGCTTTCCCTGATCCCGGCGATGAGATGTTTGTACAGCTGCCGGGAGCCTTCCCCGCTGCCGATATCCCCCACCAGGTAGCAAAAAGGGGCGGGGCGACCCAGGTATCTCAGGGTTTCCGCCGCCGCCGCGATCAGCGCCGGGGTCCCCCGGTTGACGGCAACAGCTCTGTTTTCAATGTGGATCTGCCCTTCCTTCAGCAGGGCGGGGCCGCAGGTGAGCGGAAAGCGATCTTCCGGGATTGTTCCCACTAGGCCGAGCATAGTTCCACCGCCTTCTCAAAAGCGATCTGCAGGGCATAGGCGCAAAGGGTATAGCCCACCTCGCGGGGCTGGGGGGCATGCTCCAGGCTGCGGCCGACCATCTGCTCCGCCAGGTACGGCACATCGGGACAGCCACCCCCGGACAGGTTCACGATGAGCTTGGTCTCCCGATCCACGGTGATCTTCATATTTGCCGCCCTGACCATGAGATATTTTCCGTATTCCTTAACTTGAAGCAGATCAACCGGTTCCAGCAAAACGCTGTTCACCGGAACAACCTGGATCGGTTTTATCCCGGCCTCAGACAGCTTTCTGGCGATCGACAGCTCCTCGATGAGAGGAAATTCGATCACCAGGTCGCAGCCGCTGCGCAGCCCCGGGGGAGGCCCTTTCACCTTGATCGCCCACCCCTGCTCCCGCAGCACCGTTTCCGCCCTGATCACTTCAGTGGTGTTTTCAAAAACCAGAATGCCCCGGTCCGGGCTTGCCGGACCGGGCTTTTTTTTCTTCCTTTGAAAGGGACGAAACATTTTAGCCCTCTTTTCTGATGGTGATCCGGTAACCGTCATCGTCCGGTTGAATTTCCGCCACCGCCCATCCCTGGGCTTCTGTAGCCCGGCAGACATTCTCCCTGGCCGTATCCGTATCCACCAAAATTACAATTTCGCCTTTTTCAACTTTTTTGATCTTATCCAGGGTGATGATCACCGGCTGGGGACACGAAAGTCCTCTGGCGTCAACGGTCTTGTTCATCCTGAAACCCCTCCTATCTTTTCTCGCATGGTCAGTCCGATGAGCAGGCAGGCCACAAACCCGACGGCAACAGCAATCATTCCTGCCGGGGTCGCTCCTTCGCCGGAGCTGGCCAGGCCGAAGTTATGGGCAAAGGCTGCGCCGGCAAACATGCCCGCAACAAAAATAGCGGCGTCACCGTCACCTTCCCCGGAGAGGAAAAGCTGCCGCCCGGGGCAGCCGCCGGCCAGCGTAAAAGCGATTCCCGCAAGAGCCATCCCGAGGAAGTTCCAGAGATGCATGGTATGGGCGACCGGTTGTTCGATAAAGCCGGGGTTGAACTGGTGGAGCAGCAGGTTCGTGGCGAAGGCGGCGACGGCCAGGCTGACGATTCCGGTAAACAGGTGGCCCTGTTTGAAAAGGATGAGGTCGCGCAGGGCGCCCATGGTGCAGAACCTGCTTTTTTGGGCCAGGAAACCGATGGCCAGGCCGATAACCAGGGAGATGAGCAGAGGCGCATGTAAAGAGCCCGGGCCCTCTATACTGTAAAAGAGAATCCCGCTTTGAGGCTCTCCGGAGATCTTGGGATTGAGCAGCATCAGCACCAAAAAACCGGCCATGATCAGGGGGGCGATCCACCCCGCGGCGCTGTACGTTTTGCGGGTAGCCCCCAAGTTGTATCCTTTTTTGAGGAAGCCGGTCCCGGCCCAGATTCCCGCCGCGAGACCGAGCAGGCCGGGGATGGCGTTCCAGTCCCCGCCGGAGAGGCGCAGGAGCGCCCGCCAGGGGCAGCCGAGAAAAACGAGGGCGCCGATCATGGCCAAAGCGCCCAGAACAAACCTGACCACGGGTGCAGAGCCCGACCGGGGCCTGAACTCCTTGAAGGCGTAAGCCGCGGCAAAGGATCCCAGCACGAAACCGATAATTTCCGGGCGCATGTACTGCACTACCGGGGCCCGGTGCATACCGATTGCTCCGGTAATATCGCGGAGAAAGCAGGCCACGCAGATCCCCATATTGGCGGGGTTACCCCAAAACTGCAGCAGAGAAGCAAAAATACCGATGATCACACCGACGGCGATGATACCCCATTTCGAGGCAAATACATTTTTCATCGTCCAACTCCTTCTTTGTTTATTCTGGTAATTAGATAATTATGTATGCTTACAGCATAAGGCTATTAATTGAATAAATAAAATAGATCTTTTCTATGAAAGGATTCATTCTTATAGACTTTCGCTATATTGGCGAAAACAATTACGTTTTGGGGGTTCCAGTTTAAACTTCGCCTGAACACAAATAATAGGGATAGCTTTTTGAAACCGCTAAAAAGGGGGTCAAAAGCAGGTGGACCGCCGCCAATCGCTGCTCATGCTCACCATTACCGGTTTTTTTCTCGTGGTCGCTATTTACTACGGCGGTCAGCTGCAGCAAGCAAAAAAAGAGGCGCTGGAGGCCCGGCAAATGGCCCGCCAATCCGGGCTCTACCAGGTTCAAATGATGAATATAACCATGTATGCGCCGCTGGGCGCCGGCGCTGTCGGCGGGCATGACTTTTCCGGTGATCCTTCGCAGAGCTACAGCGGTGAAAAGGTCATTCCGGGAAAAACCGCCGCCGCCGGCCCCAATGTCCCGCTGGGCACCGAGATCTACGTTGAAGGGCTGGGCTGGCGCCGGGTCAACGACCGCGGCGGCGCCATCGGCCCCAACGATATCGACCTGGCGGTAGCCTCCCGGGAAGAAGCGATCGGCTTTGGACAGCAGCAGCGCCTCGTCATCCTCAAGCTCCCCTAAGGTGACAGAGACCAGCTAACTAAAGTCAAGTGTTTTTTTAATTATTTTTAGGGTTCAGGCGTACCTTATGCAGCCGGTAACAATCCGGCTGCATACATTTTGTTATGCTCTTCAGGTGTAATCATAATGAACGTTTTTTTGTTTTTTAGAATGGAATATACGATACGAACTAGTTTGTTCATTACTGCTCCCAGCGCTTGTGACTTGGTTTTATTTTTAAGTTTTTTCTGATAGTAATCATGTATTACTTTGTTCACATAATCGCCGCTTTTGTTTTTTCGAACAGATACCAAAGCAGCAAGATACAGCGCCCGGCGCGCATAGGGAGAGCCCCGTTTGGAGAACTTGTTTTTTGTACCCACAAAATTTCCAGATTGCTTAACAGAGGGGTCTACACCGAAATAGGCGACTAATTGCTTTGAGTGGTCAAACCTGTCGATGTCTCCAATCTCTGAGGCTAGTATGGATGCTGTTACAGGCCCTAGTCCCGGTATGCTTTTGAGCAACTCGACTGCCGGCACCCTAACAGCGAAGACATTTATCTCTGTTTCAAGCTGGCTAAGCTTCTCATCGAGCTGTTGCAGCATATCGGCATATATCTCAATACCAATGAAATGCCCTTCCAGTTGAGTGCCGAATCTTAGAGCATCCTGTGCGCATTGTTTTAGCGCCTTGTATTTTTCATTAGCATATTCCTGCCCACGTCTGCTATTGGTTTTGATTAATTCTACGACATCCTTTTTGGGCGCATTGAGCAGCTGCGCAGGGGCAGAGTAAGCAAACAGTAGGGATTGGCCTGTTTTCGATTGCACATCCAGTATTTCTGTGAATCCTGGCCAGGCCTGGTCTGTTTTCGAGGTAAGTTGGTTTATTATCTGGACTCTATTTTTCCCCAGATGATAGTGGGACCGGGTTAATATCTTGAGGTTTGCCACATCGTCTTCAGGCATCTGGTATTCACGCAAGTCCAGAATAGAATACAGCTTTGCAATTTCCTCACAGTCCATTTTATCTGTTTTTACTTTCCTAATGCGAACATTTTTGATAGAATGAGTCTGTAGAGGATTTATCAGAAACACCCTAAAGTTGTTTCTGATAAGGAAGCAGACGAGACGCTCGGAATAATGACCGGTAGATTCCAGCAAAACCGCTGGAGTGGTCCCCAGCGTCTCTTCTGTTTCTCTAAGACAAGCGACCAGACCAGTCAGCCCCTTGGCATCATGGTAGACCTTAGAGGGCTTCCGGTGCACCTGGCCATCGGAAGCAAGCACACAAAAGTAAGAAAAGTTTTTGCCCACATCGATACCTACTACGGGACAATCAGCGTTCACAATAACACCTCTCATTTGTTAGTTAGTATGAAGGGTTGTCCATTCCCAATCTAGAAGGTGCATCCTTGCGCGTAAAACGGGAATAAGGTCCCAACCAGCAAAATCGCATATACTTCTTGAATGGGTAACAGTCTCTGACACGGGTATAGATTTCTCTTCCCAGGGACGTATTCGTTAACACCCTTCAATAACAGTATAATACATCCCCCAGATCGGAAGCTCCAATGGACAACCCCCTAACTATAACTTACAGGGGACGTACCTACTGTCACCTATTTTCGCCTGCGTCGGCTGGCGCGGAGTTGTTTTAGAGAGGCGGTCCCGGGAAGGATCCCAGAGCACATCCGACTTGACTGAGCGCAGCGAAGGATCTCCGCCGGCCCGGCTGCGGATAGAACGGCCGCCTGGCGTTTTCGGCGAAGGCTTCGCATCAAAGCGTGAGATCCTTCGGGCTGCGCCCCCGGGACGACGAAAAAGGCGCCCTCGGGAGGACGAAAAAGGGGGCCTGTGATGACAGAGAAGAAAGCCCCCGGGATGCGCAAAAGTATTCTCCGTACTGCGGGGTTAAAGGATCTGGATGGCGTCCGCGAAGCGGGTGATCTGTTCCAACCCCCCGGGGCGGACAACAAAGGTGTCTTCGATTCCCACCGCGCCCCGGCCCGGAAAAACAAACTTCGGCTCCAGGGCAAAAACCATCCCTTCGACGAGCGCAACATCGAGCCCCCTGGCGATTACCGGCAGCTCATCCAGCTCCAGGCCCACGCCGTGGCCCACAAAGGAAACCTGCTCCTCTGCACCCATAAAGTGATCGGCCAGCCCGCCGGCGCCGGCCATTTCAAAAGCCTTTTGGTAAAGGTCAGCCCCGTTGGCCCCGGGCCGCCCCATCTCGATGAGCGCACTTTTTATGCGCAGCGCCGTCTCCTGGGCCTTGATCAATTTTTTCCCCGGGTCTCCCAGGCAGAAGATACGGGTCTGGTCGACCATGTAGCCGCCGAGCACGGTGACGAAGTCAACCAGGAGCGGCTCGCCGGGCTTGATTTTAGCGGTCCCGGCGCCCTGGGGGTAAGAAGGGTTGAGGCCGCAGCCCCCGGTGGCCCCGTCGAAAAAGCTGGGCGCAGCCGCGTTCTCACCGGCCATGGTATGGCTGTAAAACATCTCCTGGTTGAAACCGCGCATGCGGACGGCGCCCTGGTGACCCCGGGTCCGCACGAAGGCCTCCAGCTGTGCGGCCAGCTCTATTTCGCTCATCCCGGCGCGGCAGACTTCGCGGACATGGGCAAAAACGGCTTCACCAAGTTTCGCCGATTTTTTCATCTGCTTCAGCTCAAAAGGCGATTTCACCGCCCTGAGCCGGCGGATCGGCAGTGAAAGATCTGTAATCTTCAGCGGTTCGAGCAAATTTTTGTAACGCCGAAAAAGATTTACCGGGAGCACGTCCAACTCCATCCCCAGGGTTGCACCCGGCGCTGCGGCTTCCTTGATCAACTCCGCCAGCTCTCTCCACCCGGGAAAAGGTTCGATCTGCGGCAGGTTGCTTTCCCGGCGGGCCCGCTGCAGGTTGCGCCTGACCAAAAGCTGCGGGGTGCCCTCCAGAGGGATGAAC
>JAAZIE010000425.1 GCA_012510305.1 Bacillota bacterium
GATCATGTCCCTGCTCACCACGGGCAAGGCAGTAAGGAACTAAGGAGGTAACGAAATGAAAGAAGCTGTTATTGTCTCTTGCGTTCGTACCGCCATCGGCAGGGCGCCGCGGGGTACGCTGCGCTTTACCCGGCCCGATTACATGGCTTCTGTGGCGATCAAGGAAGCGGTCGCCCGCGCCAAGGGGCTGGATCCCGCAGAAATAGATGATGTCATCCTCGGCTGCGCCTTCCCCGAAGGCGAACAGGGGATGAACGTCGGCCGCCTGGCCGCCCTGGAAGCCGGTCTCCCCGACACGGTGCCCGGCCAGACGGTTAACCGCTTTTGCTCCTCGGGACTGCAGTCCATCGCCACCGCCGCCGAGAGGATCATGTGCGGCTTCGCCGATGTCATCGTCGCCGGCGGGGTGGAGAGCATGAGCATGGTCCCCATGGGAGGCAACAAGACCTCTCCCAGCCCGGCCCTCGCTGAATGGCTCATCGAGGCCTACACCCCCATGGGCATCACCGCGGAAAATGTTGCCGATCGCTTCGACATCTCCCGCGAAGACCAGGATAAACTGGCCTACCGCAGCCATATGAATGCGGCGAAGGCGATCAAGGAAGGCTACTTTAAAAAAGAGATCGTCCCCCTGAAGGTGGTTCACCGCCTTCCCGGGCCGGACAACAAGGTCGTCGAAAAAGAGTTCGTTTTCGACACCGACGAAGGGGTTCGCCCCGACACCTCCCTGGAGGTGCTGGCCAGGCTGCGCCCGGCCTTCAAGAAAGACGGCGTGGTCACCGCCGGCAACTCCTCGCAAACCAACGACGGAGCGGCCGCAGCCGTGGTCATGTCGGCGGAAAAAGCCGCCGCCCTCGGCTTGAAGCCGATGGCCGTATTCCGCGGCTACGCCGTGGCCGGATGCCCGCCCGATATCATGGGCGTGGGGCCCTCCATGGCCATCCCCAAGCTGATGAAGCTCACAGGGATGAAGATCGAGGATATCGACCTTTTCGAACTGAACGAAGCTTTCGCTTCGCAGGCCCTTTACTGCATGCGCGAGCTCGGGCTCGAAGAGGTTTTGGACGAGAAGGTCAACCTCAGCGGCGGGGCCATCGCCCTGGGTCACCCCCTGGGCTGCACCGGTGCCAAGCTGACCGCAACCCTGCTGCACGGGATGGAACGGCTCGACCGGCGTTTCGGCGTCGTCTCCATGTGCATCGGAGGCGGCATGGGCGCCGCCGGCCTTTTCGAAAAAGCCTGATCTTAACCTTCACCAAGCATAACCAGAGGGCGCCGGTCACACCGGCGCCCTCTTCCATGCAACAACAGGGACGTACCTGTTTGTTGCATTTAGCATGGTTGCCAAACATCAAGCAGTTGCAATATTCTGCCATTGTTGTAGTATCGAAGCAGAAGCTTGGAAGGAGTGAAGATATCCATGCCCAGGAAACGCAGGATAATCAGCTCCAGCAAAATTTATCATGTTGTCAGCCGGGGAAATGAAAGAAAACCAATTTTTTTAGATACAGACGATTACAATCAATTCATCCACATCCTGAAAAAAAAGCAGAAAGACAAGTTGTTCGCCATTTATGCATATTGCTTAATGCCCAATCACTATCACCTGATCATCAACGAAGGGGAAAATAAAATATCCTCCATTATGTCTTCAATAAATACAACTTATGCTATCTATTTTAATAAAAAATACGATCGTGTCGGCCATTTATTTCAAGGCAGGTTTAGAAGCGAAGCCATAGAAGACGAGTCCTATTTTCTTACTGCAGTACGGTATGTGCACAACAACCCTGTTTCGGCCAACCTGGCAAATAATATCTCCCAATACCCATGGAGCAGCTACAGAACATATCTTCTTCAAAGCGATGACAAGGATAAGCTAATTGAGTACCGGTTTCTCCTGAATATGCTCTCACCATCACTGGAGAAGGCAACCAAGGCATTCGTAAATTTTTCGAAAGAGAAGGATGAAAATATTTTTAGCGAACACCTGCGGGGGTATGAGCAGGAATTAGCAGTCAGCGAGGAGAAAGCAAGGTTGTTTATTAACAGATATCTGCAAAAACAAAATTTGAAATTTGAGGAGCTTAAACTCAGATCGAACAGAACAATCAGAAACGAACTGATCGAATTATTAAAAGAAAAATCCGGGCTGTCTTTGGAGCACATTGGAAAACTGCTAAACCTAAGCAAAAGCACAATATCCCGGGCGAAGTAATGAAA
>JAAZIE010000426.1 GCA_012510305.1 Bacillota bacterium
AAGGAACCGTCCCCTTGACTCAGTCCCCCCGGCTTACGGGGTATATTTTGCCCAACCCGTCGTCTCGTTCCAGGTGACGCCCCACTCGTCTTGTGCCGCATCGTGGGAAGTCTGGATCGCTTCGAACTCAAAACCCAGGCGGTACTGTTTACCTTGAAAATCGTTGCCTGCAGATCCGGCAAGGCAAACCCTGCTGATTACAGTAATTTCAGCACCGGGAATATTTTCGCCTGCGTAGTAGTACCAACCGTCAATCAAAGTCCAACTAGCGGTTGGAAAAGTGTCACCATTAACTTTCATGCTGATCACATCGGCGGTTGGAGTCCACGACGTCCAACCCCCTTCGCCGTCATCCTCGTACCAGCCATCATCGATCTTCATCCGCAAAAAGGCCTTTTTTGTACCGGTGATCTTAACTTTTACTTCTTTGTCGGTGCAGTCGCCCGGGTTCCAGTTATCAACCGTATCGCCTATTTCCCACGATTCTCCGGCTTCAATTTCAAGCGTCCCCGCGGTAAATACATTGGGTCCGATTTCTGCTGTTGCGGTGAACCAGGCCAGGGTGCCGCCGATGATCGCGGCAAGGGCCAGGCAGATGATCAGCACGCTCATCCATACTTTTCGATTCATCTTTTCTCCTCCTTTTTTGAGAAAACTCTGTTCAAAGCCCACTGGAAGCCGGCCGCCTCCCAGAGCGAAGGCCTTCGGCTTTATCGCGAAATCAATGGTGACGTTTCGGCAACGTCTCCGCACCACATCCTTTCAGCCTTTGCTATCTTTGCATGAAGCTCCTGAATACTTCTCTATCCATACCTGTCCCTTACTTGATCGGCTGGTTTCAAGAAGGCGGTATCGCTTTGCAAGTTTTTTTTACCAGGCGATCCCCTTCGCGCAGATGGAGATAAATGTTTCTCAACTCGAACAAGATCACCAAAAAAGCAGGAATAAATACCAGGATGATCAAACCTGTCCTGGTCCGGAGATACTCGGTGATGTAGCCCAGGTAAGGCGCCGATCCATGCACCCGTCCCACCAGGCGCTCCGCCGGCACCGGATTGGGATCGTTCACGTTGTTGGCGTCACCCCTGGTGGTAAATTCGATACCCCCGGCATCATCAATTTCGACAACGCGGTGGGTGGTGAGCTGATCGCCGCCGCCATTAAAGGTGATCACATCACCGGCCGCGATCTCCTGCGGATCCGCCGGGCGGACAAAAACCACGCTCCCCGTGTCGAAAGCGGGGCTCATGCTGCCACTGAGCACCGTGTAGACGCGGTAACCGAAGAACGAGGGGGCCTCGCTGCCGACCTTGCTCTGGACAAGAAAAAGCACGGCCGCAGTCATGAACAGCAGCAGCACCGCAAAAACAGCGTTGCCGGCGATCCTGATCGCGGCGGCGGGAAAGCCCCGCCCGGGCGCTTTCTTTTCACGGGCAGCGGGAGGATCCATGAACCCGGACCGTCGCCCGCTTTGCGCTACATCGGAGAGCCCCCTTTTAACGCGCAGGATC
>JAAZIE010000427.1 GCA_012510305.1 Bacillota bacterium
GCAATACCGCCCGGGGAGCTCCGCTCAAATCGCCCTGCTCCCAGAGCAGATCCCAGATCCCGGCTCCCGTAAACCAGGTTCCTTCACGGCTTATTCCCACCGGAATGATCCGGTACTGCTCCCGGTCGATCGCTTCCATGATCGCCCCGGCCGACTTCAGGGAAACCACATGTTCGCCCGAACGTCCTCCAAAAAGCACAGCAACATTTTTTCGTTGCACGGCGACACTCCTTTGTTGTTGGATCGAGCTTAAGAAAACGGCATGCAGAATTTTATATTTTATTATATCACTAAACGACAGCGGCTGTAATAGATCTGCAGGGCCTGCCGAAAAGATGGCGGTTAAGCCCCCGCAAACGGCTGCCTTTCTATTGCCAGCCTTTGTGAATGTTGCTATAATTGCTTTGACAAAAAGCTTTATCTTAAAATATAAGTTAGCGGTGATCTCTTGCTGAAAGATAAATCATTCCCGGATAATACTGATGCCTTATTATATGGGCGGCAATACAAGGCTGCTCCGCTGCTCTTTGGCAGCGACATCAACGTGTACTCCCTGGCGCGGGCTTTCCACGAAAGGTACGGGCTTCGCTCCACCGTCTGGGGGAAATACGCCACCGGCCCTTGTTATAACAGCAACATTATCGATTATTATATCTGTGAGCAAAACGATCACCCTGAAAAATTTATGCGCCGTGTCCACGATTTTGCAGAACAGCACCGTGATAAAAAGATTTTTCTTATCGGTTGCGGTGATAACTACATCCGGCTCTGCAGCGATAACCTGGGCCGCTACCCTCAAAATGTAATTGCCCCCTACCCGGGGAGCGATCTGGTGGATATGCTTTTTCACAAAGAACGCTTTTACCGGATCTGCGAAGAACACGGCCTCGCTTATCCCAAAACCCTGATCTGCCGTCGGGACCGGGTCGCTGATTTTTCTTTGCCTTTCAAGCCGCCCTATATCCTCAAGCCGGCCAACCCGATCATGTACTGGCAATTTCCCTTTCCGGGGCAGAAAAAAGTTTACCGCCTTGAGAGCAGGGCAGCCCTGGAAAATGTTCTGGGGCAGGTTTATGCAGCCGGCTACAGCGATACCATGGTCATCCAGGATTTTATTCCCGGGGACGACACCTATATGCGGGTGATGACCGGGTACGCCAACAAGGAGAGGCAGGTTGAACTGATGGCGCTGGGCCATGTGCTCCTGGAAGAACACACCCCGCAGGGTCTGGGCAACCACGCCGTGATCATCAATGAATACGATGAAGCGCTGACCGCTGAGCTGAAAAGTTTTTTGGAAGCAATAGGGTTTACCGGATTTTTTAACTTTGATCTGAAGTACGATCAGCGGGATGGTAAGATGAAGGTGCTTGAACTGAATGTCCGCCAGGGGCGAAGCAATTATTATGTCACCGGAGCGGGGTACAATCTTGCCGAATACCTGCTTAACGACTACCTGCTGAACAAACCCTCGGGGTTTACCGTGGCCAAAGATAAATAC
>JAAZIE010000428.1 GCA_012510305.1 Bacillota bacterium
CCTCCAGGTTGGTTCCCTCGCCCGAAGCGAGCACCGCAATTCGTTTCATCTTCGCCCTCCTCCCGCCCGGCTCAGCCCAGGCGGACCCTTTCGGATCCGGCCCGACCTGCGGCGGTGACCGAGCCGATCATAAAAGCGCCGGGCCCGGCCTCTTCAAGAAAAGCCGCCGCTTCCCGGGCTGCTCCCTTCTCCAAAATCAGGATATAGCCCAGCCCCATGTTGAAAGTGCGAAACATCTCCTCGCGCTTCACCGGGCCCGCCGCTTCGATGAGCCTGAATATGGGCGGTATCTCCCAGGAGCCCCTCTCGATCACCGCCCCCAAACCCTCCGGCAGGATTCGCGGCAGGTTGCCGTAAATCCCCCCCCCGGTGATATGGGCCATCCCCTTGACCGGAAAGCGCTTTAACAAGGGCAAAATATGGGGCACGTAGATCCGCGTCGGCCGGAGCATCTCTTCGCCCACGCTGCTCCCCGCCAGCTCCGCCGGCCGGTCTCCGGGAGCAAAGCCGGCCCGCTCCAGCAGCACTTTCCGGGCCAGGGCATAGCCGTTGCTGTGCAGCCCCGTGGAGGGCAGCCCCAGGAGCAGATCCCCGGGCTCAATCCCGGCGCCGTCGACGATATCATCGTGCTCCGCCAGGCCCACGGCAAACCCGGCCAGCTCGTACTCCCCCGGGGGATAAAACCCGGGCATCTCCGCCGTCTCCCCGCCCAAAAGGGCGCATCCGGCCAAGCGGCACCCCCGGGCCACTCCCGCCACGATCTGCTCCACCTGCCCCGGCTCCAGCCGCCCCACGGCCAGGTAATCCAAAAAGAAAAGCGGCTCCGCGCCGTGTACCAGGATATCGTTCACGCACATGGCCACGCAGTCCTCGCCGATGGTGCCATGATTGCCCACGGCAAAGGCCACTTTTAGCTTGGTCCCCACGCCGTCGCAGCCGGAAACCAGCACGGGCCGGCGGTAACCCTTTAAATCCGGCGCAAAAAAACCGGCGAAGCCGCCCAGCTCTCCGAGCACTTCGGGCCGGTAAGTTGAGCGGACCGCGCCTTTGATTCGTTCCACGGCCGCCTCCCCGGCGGCGATATCTACCCCTGCCTGCCGGTAATCGATCTCTTCGCTCATCTTCTGCCGGGCCCACCTTTCAGCCTTTTACGGTATCCTAGATCGACAAACAGATTCTGCGAGCCCCGTGACGGGGCTCGCAGCCTGCATTTTATGCCAGGAAAAGCGGGGCGAAAACAAGGGCGACGATACTCATGAGCTTGATCAGAATGTTCAGGGAGGGACCGGCGGTATCCTTGAAGGGATCGCCCACCGTGTCGCCCACCACTGCGGCCATGTGCGCATCGCTGCCCTTGCCGCCGTGCGCACCGCCCTCAATGTATTTCTTGGCGTTGTCCCAGGCCCCGCCGGCGTTGGCCATGTAGATCGCCTGCAGCACCCCGGCGATAAGGGCGCCGGCCAGAAGGCCGCCCAGGGCTTCCTTCCCCAAAAAGGGCAGCAGCCCCACGGCCAGGGGCACCACCACCGCCGAGATGCCGGGAATGATCATCTCTTTCAAAGCAGCCCGGGTGCTGATATCGACGCAGCGGGCGTATTCCGGGCGGGCCTTGCCCTCCATGAGGCCGGGTATCTCTTTGAACTGCCGGCGGATCTCCTCGATGAGGGAGAAGGCGGCATTCCCCACCGCCTCCATCGTCCGCGAGGAGAAGAAAAAGACGAGCATGCCGCCGATGAAGAGCCCGGCGATAACCTTGCTGCTGATGATATTGATCACATCCAGCCCCACCACCTGCGAATAGGCCGCAAAAAGCGCCAGCGCGGTGAGGGCGGCCGAGCCGATGGCAAAACCCTTGCCGATGGCGGCGGTGGTATTGCCCACGGCGTCGAGCTCATCGGTAACCTGGCGCACCTCTTCCTCCAGCCCGGCCATCTCGGCAATCCCCCCGGCGTTGTCGGCCACGGGGCCGTAGGCATCCACGGCCACGGTCATGCTCACGGTGGAGAGCATCCCCACCGCAGCGATGGCGATGCCGTAAATTCCGGCAAACTGGTAAGAAACGAGGATCGCCGCGGCGATGGCCAGAATGGGAAAAACGGTGCTCTTCATCCCCACGGCCAGGCCGCTGATGATATTTGTCGCCGGCCCGGTGAGTGAAGAGCGGGCGATATCCTGGACCGGTTTAAAATGATCGGAGGTATAATACTCGGTAATCCAGCCGATTACCACGCCGGTGAGCAAACCGGCCACCACGGCATAGAAAGGACCCATCTCCCCCAGCAGGTTACGGGTAATAAAGTAAGAGACCACAATGACAGCCAGGGAGCTGATCACGATGCCGCGGTTCAAAACGGAACCGAGCCGGGCACCTTCTTTGGCCCGGACAAAGAAGAAGGCAAAAACAGAAGCGAGAATACCCACCGCCGAGACCAGCAGCGGCAATAACACGCCCTCGAGTCCAAATTTAGAGGTTACCCCCACGGTCATCGCGGCGATCATCGCGCCCACGTAGGACTCAAAAAGATCGGCCCCCATTCCGGCGACATCGCCGACGTTGTCGCCCACGTTGTCGGCGATCACCCCGGCGTTGCGGGGGTCGTCTTCAGGGATGCCCGCTTCAATTTTCCCCACCAGGTCGGCGCCCACGTCGGCGGCCTTGGTATAGATCCCCCCGCCCACCCGGGCAAAGAGGGCGATAGAGCTGGCCCCCAGGGCGTATCCGTTGACGATGGCGGGGTCGCGGAGCCAAATGTAGAGAACCGTCAGGCCGAGCAGGCCCAGGCCGGCCACCATCATCCCCATGATCGTCCCGCTGGAAAAAGCGATCGTCAAAGCGGGATTGACCCCTGAACGGGCGGCATGGGCTGTGCGCACGTTGGCGCGGGTGGCCACATTCATCCCCACAAAGCCCGCCGCTGCCGAGAAGAGCGCCCCCACGACAAAGCAGACCGCCGTCATCGAACCGATAAGGAAACCGAGAACAACTGCCAGGACAACGACAAAGATGGCCAGGTAGCTGTATTCCCGCCGCAGGAAGGTCATGGCCCCCTCCTGGATAGCGGTGGCGATCTCGACCATTTTGCCGGTGCCGGCTTCAGCCTTCTTCACCCTGTACCAGAGCAGCAGGGCAAAGAGAAGGCCGGCTAAAGCAACCAGCGGTACAAATTTCAAAAACATCTCCATTAGCGATACCCCCCCATAAGCTGTATAAATTGGACTACAAGGAGATCTATTTACCGATTGGAAAGAGAAAATCCTGCTTTGGAGAAATATTTATCCTTTTGTCTGCACCCTGCATTTTGCTCAGCGTACCGGGTAGGAGCCGTTAAAACAGGCCAGGCAAAAATGCTCCGGGGGCAGGCCCACCGCCCCCACCGTCGCTTCCAGGCTGAGATAGCCAAGCGAATCGGCGCCGACGACCCCGGCAATAGCCCGCGCCCCGCGCTCATAAGCGATCAGCTCGACCGGTGCGGGCATATCGATGCCGTAAAGACAGGCGTCGATCACCGGAGGCGAGCTGATCCGCAGGTGCACCGCGCGCGCCCCGGCACGCCGCATCAGGTGAACAAGCTTCACCCCCGTCGTTCCCCGCACCATGGAATCATCGACAATAACGACTTTTTTCCCCTGCACTATTTTCTCCACCGCGTTGAGCTTCAGATCCACGCCCTCTTCGCGCATCTGCTGCGTGGGGCGCAAGAA
>JAAZIE010000049.1 GCA_012510305.1 Bacillota bacterium
CATGGTGCTCGATGGAAGAAGTGATCAGGTGCCCTTTTTTCTTCCGGGCCCGGGCTGCACCCTTCAGGGCAATATTGTTCGCTTCTGTTCCCCCCGAGGTGAAATAGATCTCTTCGGGAGCGGCACCCAGCGCCAGGGCGGTTTTTTCACGAGCCAGCTCAAGGGCCCGCCGGACTTCGCGGCCCGGGGAATGCAGGCTCGAGGGGTTGCCATACTGTTCCTGCAGGAAAGGAAGCATCGCCTCAAGGGCTTCTTGGCGCAGCGGTGAAGTGGCCCCGTGATCCAGGTAGACAAGGCGTTTTTTCAAGGGCTGTAACCTCCCTGTTGACTGCCGGCTTTTTCGGCCGGCCGGTCCGATTTTGGCCCAATCAGCTCATCCAAAAAGACGCTGTCGAGGACTTCGTTGATCCGGTCCCTTAATTTTTCCCAGACATGGCGGGTCCGGCAGGCCTCGCTGCGGTGACAGCGGGCCTCTCCCTCCCTGCCGCCGGCAAGACAGTCCACCGGGGCGATCGGCCCTTCCAGGGCCCGCACAATGTCGCCCACGCTGACTTCCTCCGGCTGAAGAAGCAGGTAGTAGCCTCCCCGGGGCCCCCTGACGCTGCCGACCAGGCCCCTCCGGCGCAGGTCAAGAAAAATTTGTTCCAGAAATTGAAAAGAGATCTGCTCGCTGCGGGAAATTTCCCTCAAGGAAAGCGGACCGGATCGGCTGTGCAGCGCCAAAGCGCACAGGGCCCTGACCCCGTATTCCACCCTGGCGGTTAACTTCATGGAATCGCCCCCGCTCTATACCCGACCATTATACTCGGGATTATGCTCTAAAAAAGTGCTCCCTTGCTCCAAAAAAGAATAGCACCCCTTTACCCTGCTGTCAAGAAAATTTTAAAAGTTTTATGGCGCCCGGCATAAAAACCGGTTCCAAGATAAACTATGCAGCGGCACCGCTGAATTCTACCGGTTTTTGCTTTCTCACCCGCTGCCGGTCCCATTGCGTTATGCCGGGTGCGGTGAGCAGCCGCCCGGCTGCAAAACGCCGGCCCTTTCCCCCCTTCCCCGGGCCGGTTTGGTTGACGCTAAAGGAGCTGATCTGCTATAGTTTACCCGATATTGAAGGCTTCATCTGAGGAGGTATTTTCAAATGGCAGATCACCTGACCGCTAAAATTTTAAAGGACCATCTCCTCTCCGGGCGGCTTGAACCGGGAGAGGAGATCGCCATAAAGATCGATCAGACGCTGACCCAGGATGCCACCGGCACCATGGCCTACCTGCAGTTTGAAAGGATGGGCGTGGAGCGGGTTCGCACCGAACTCTCGGTGAGCTATGTCGATCACAACACCCTGCAGGGCAGCTTTGAGAACGCCGATGATCACCGCTACCTGCAATCGGCAGCCGCCCGCTACGGGGTCTATTTCTCCCGCCCCGGCAACGGCATCTGCCACCAGGTTCACCTGGAGCGCTTCGGCGTCCCGGGAAAGACCCTGCTCGGCTCAGACAGCCACACCCCCACCGGGGGCGGCCTGGGCATGCTCGCCATCGGCGCCGGCGGCCTCGATGTAGCCGTGGCCATGGCCGGGGGGCCCTTCTACCTGAATGTCCCGGAAGTGCTCCGGGTAAACCTGGTTGGAGAGCTGCCCCCCTGGGTGGGGGCGAAAGATATAATCCTGGAACTTTTGCGGCGCCTGACAGTCAAAGGGGGCGTGGGCCGGATCATCGAGTACGGCGGCCCCGGCACGACCCGGCTGACCGTGCCCGAGCGGGCGACAATCACCAATATGGGTGCGGAGCTGGGCGCGACCACCTCGCTCTTCCCCAGCGACGGGCAAACGCGCTGCTTTTTGGCCTCACAGGGGCGCGAAAGCTGCTGGAGAGAGCTCCGGGCCGACCCCGGCGCCTCTTACGACGATGAAATTATCCTGGATCTGGCGGATCTGGAGCCGCTGGCAGCCTGCCCGCACAGCCCCGACGCGGTGAAAAAGATCCGTGAAATCGAACCTCTCCCGGTGGACCAGGTGGCCATCGGCAGCTGCACCAACTCTTCCTCCCAGGATCTGCTCCTGGCAGCGAAGATCCTGGAAGGGCAAACCGTTCATCCCCGGGTCAGCCTGGTGATCTCTCCCGGATCGCGCCAGGTCTTGCTCATGCTGGCGCGCTGCGGCGCCCTGGAGCAGCTCATTGCCGCGGGGGCAAGGATCCTTGAGTCAGCCTGCGGCCCCTGTATCGGAATGGGCCAGGCCCCTCCCTCGGGCGCCCTGTCGGTGCGCACCTTCAACCGCAATTTCCAGGGGCGCTGCGGCACTGCCGACGCTTCAGTTTTCCTGACCGGCCCGGCGGCGGCAGCGGTGAGCGCACTGCACGGCCGGATCACCGATCCCCGCCAGTGGGGCGATTTTCCCCTTTTACCCGAAGCGCCGGTGATCATCGATGATCGCATGATCATCCCCCCGCCCAAAGATGACGCAGGGACAAAGATTGTCCGCGGCCCCAACATCCGCCCGCTGCCCCCGGGCGGCGCTCTGCCGGATAAACTTGCCGTGAAGGTGCTTTTGAAAACCGGCGACCACGTGACCACCGACCAGATCATGCCCGCAGGGGCGAAGATATTGCCCTTGCGCTCCAATATCCCCGCAATCAGCGAATTCGTTTTTGCACCGCTGGACCATACTTTTGCACGGCGGGCCCGGGAAGCCGGCAGCGGACTTATCGCCGGCGGCGAAAACTACGGCCAAGGTTCCAGCAGAGAGCATGCCGCCCTGGCGCCCATGTACCTGGGCGTTAAAGCGGTCCTGGCCAGGTCGTTTGCCCGGATTCACCATACCAACCTGGTCAACTTCGGCATTATCCCTTTGCACTTTGAATCTTCGGCGGACTATGACCGGTTGGCGCAAAACGATCTTCTGGTTATGGAAAATCTGCGGGAGCAGCTTGATCGGGGCCGCATTAACGTAACCAATGAGACCCGGGGGTATTCCTTTAGCGCAACGCACCGGCTTTCCCCGCGCCAGGTGGATATAATCAAGGCGGGGGGGCTCTTATTGGAGGTTAGAGGTAAGAGGTTGGATGAAGGAAAAGAACTAAAACAGTAAAACAAAGAACACAACAGGGAAAAAACCAACCCTTATTGGAAAAAACCAAAAAACCGTCGCCACGCAGTTTAAACCGGCGCTTTACTGTAAGCGACGGCGACAGCGCCGGCAAAGGGAGGCTCGTGAGTCATCGATAGAGCGATGGCGGTGATGCCCTTTTCGCCGGCCAGTTGGCCGGCTTCTCCGGTAAGCTGCACCCGGGGTTGTTTCCCCTGCAGGGCGATGATCTCCACCTCGCGCCAGGAGGCCGGGCCCAGCCCGCAGCCGAGCGCCTTCAGGACCGCCTCCTTGGCGGCAAAGCGGGCCGTCATCGCCGGGAAAAGCGGGCGGCGCGGCAGCAGCAGGGACAGTTCCATAGTGCTGAAAACCCGCCTGCAAAAACGCTGCGGGCGGCGCCGGTAGGCTCGCTCAATCCGTTTTATGGAAACAAGATCGACCCCTACACCGACAACCAAGCGATCTCCCCTCCCTTGCGCGGCCCCGACCGGCCGGTGCTTGGATCAAATATACCCTAACCCGGGCCAACAATCTACCGGTTGACCCCGGGCCGGGTAATTAATTTTCCCCCATCTTGCATTTGTCATGATTATATGTTAATCTCGAAGCGAAATTCACCCTGCTCAGGCGGGGAATCTAGGAGGTTGCTGATTTAATGCAAGGTCGGGTTAAATGGTTTAACCCCCAAAAGGGGTACGG
>JAAZIE010000429.1 GCA_012510305.1 Bacillota bacterium
CACCGGGACTTTGTACTCGCGGCAAACCCGGCAGGTTTCGTAAATCGCGGTAACCTGGGGAACACCGATACCGGCGATAACACGGGTGGTGCAGATGGAGCCCGGGCCCACCCCAACTTTGACCGCGTCGGCGCCGGCTTCGACCAGGTCGCGAGCCCCTTCAGCGGTAGCCACATTGCCCGCAACCAGCTGCAGCCCCGGAAAACGTCCTTTCAAGACCCGGACCATCTCGATAACGGGGCGGGCATGCCCGTGTGCCGAATCGACAACAACCAGGTCCACACCCGCCTCCACCAGCGCTTCGGCCCGGTAGAGCTCCTCACGGCCCACCCCCACCGCCGCCGCCGCCAGGAGGCGCCCGCCGCTATCCTTGGCGGAGCGGGGAAATTGAATCGTTTTTTCAATATCTTTGATCGTAATAAGACCTTTTAAATTAAAATCGCCGTCGACTATAGGCAGCTTTTCCACCTTGTGCTGGCGCAATACTTCCTGAGCCTGCTGCAGGGTAGTCCCCTCCGATGCGGTGACCAACCCTTCCTTGGTCATAACATCCCCGATTAAGCGGGTGTAATCATCTTCAAAACGCAGATCGCGGTTGGTGATAATCCCCACCAGGCGCCCTTTTACGGTTACCGGAACACCGGAAATGCGATAGCGCTCCATCAAAGCGGCGGCATCGTTCAGCGTGTGCTCCGGAGAAAGGTGGAAAGGGTCGGTGATGACACCGTGCTCCGAACGTTTGACCTTGTCCACCTCTTCAGCCTGCTTTTCTGCGGATATATTCCGGTGAATCACTCCAATACCGCCTTCCCGCGCGATGGCGATGGCCATCCGGGATTCGGTGACCGTATCCATCCCCGCCGACATCAGCGGCAGATTCAGTTTAATCTCGCGGGTTACCGCGGTGGAAACGTCCACATCCCGGGGCAGCACCCTTGAATTGGCCGGAAGCAGCAGCACATCGTCAAAGGTAAGCCCCTCCCGGGAAAACTTATCGTCTCCCATTATTTTTCCCTCCCCGGAATTTCCGTCACTGTAATTAAAAATATGATAGCAATACGCCCTGCCGGTGTCAACCGGCGGAATCTTCGATGAAAACCTTTTTCGCGCACCCTCCCCCCTTACGCCGGGGATAAGCGGCCGCCGGGCACACAGTATATTTTTCAGCCGAAGACAGCATTGAAGGAATTATTTATCTTTAAACCGAATTAAGAAAGTAAAGGAGTCGGTAAATTTGCCTCGCGTTGAGATCAAGGGCACCTCTATTTTTTACACCGGTGAGCTCGCCGGGGACCGGCCGGTGCTGCTCTTTCTGCACGGCGCCGGGGGGAGCCACCGGCACTGGCTCTACCAGGTGACAGGGCTAAAACCGGGAGCGGCCGCGCTGGCCCCGGACCTGCCGGGGCACGCCCTTTCGGGTGGAGAGCCCGCCGCCGAAATCGCCGCTTACCGCGAATTCTTGCGTGCTTTTTGCAGCGCCCTGGGCCTGGAAAACTTTTTCCTGGCCGGTCATTCCATGGGTGGAGCGATCGCTTTGGATTATGCGCTCCATTACGGCGGCAGCTTGAGGGGGCTCATCCTCGCCGGCAGCGGAGCGCGCCTGCGGGTGGCCCCGCCGCTGCTGGAGGCCTGCCGGGCCGGGGAGATGCCGCCCGGGTTAATCGAATTTGCTTACGGACCGGCGGCTTCCGCAGATCTTCTAACGAAAGCGCGCCGGGAAATGGAGGGAGTACCGCCGCAGACCTATTATGCCGATTTCACCGCCTGCAACAGCTTCGACTGCATGGAGCAGCTGGAAGAAGTGAAGCTGCCGGTTTTACTCATCTGCGGCGAAGCCGACCGGCTGACTCCGCTTAAATACAGCCGCTTTCTGGCAGAAAAGCTCCCGCGGGCACAGCTGGTGGAGGTAAAAGGAGCGGGCCATATGGTCATGCTGGAGGCGCCGCGGCAGGTCAACCGCGCCATCGCCTCTTTCGTGGAAAAGTGCGGCGGCTCCTGAGATTCTTTGCGGAAGGCAGCGACCTTTCAGTGTATACCGGAAAACCGTGCCGTTTTAGCAAAGCTGCGGCGACGCCGTCGCCCTCCCGCCGCCGCCCGGAAAAGGAGCCGTCGTAAATGGAGCCCGACCCGCAGGAAGGGCTGCCGGATTTGAAAATAGCCCCGTCAGCGCGGTACAGCCGCGCCAGCCGCAGGGCCGCGCGGGCACCGCGCACAAATTGTGCGGTCAAATCGTTTCCCGCCTCGTTGACCACGGCGCTTTCTCCCCGGAGCACCGCCGCCCCGTCCCCGCCGCTGATCTCCGCCGGGCACCGCGGTGTAGGCAGCCCGCCGAGCTGCTCCGGGCAGACCGGGATCAGACTGCAGCGGCGGCAGAGGCGGTGCAGCCGGGGAACGCAGTTATGGCCGCCGTCATAACGGGTCGGCAGCCCCAGAAGACAGGCGCTGACCAGGTAAATTTTTTTGGGCAATGTTCTCTCTCCCAACGGACCAACAGTCTTTTACAGGAGGTATCCACATGAAACCACGCACATCCGGGGACGGCTACCTTAACCTTGGCGTCGCCCGCGACGAGGCTGTCAAGAAGCTTTCTTCCCGCAACCCCGAATCTCTTGCCAGAAATGCGGCGGTAACCTTTGAGAAACAGGAGGGCTGGTTGACGCTCCCCTTCCTCAATCGGCTTTACCGGGTAGCACACCCCGGCGGCGATGTTTTTGATGATGGGGGCGGGGCAACCCCGGTTTACGAAGCTACCGTCATCCTGCACTACCTGGTTACCGCTGACGGAAGCCCGCTCAGCGGTGAGTGGATCTCGTACCGCCATCTGCCGGGCGGGGAGATCTACACGGAACCCTTCCGCCGCCGGGCCGTGCTTCCCTTTTTACAAGCTTACGGGGCCGATCCGGAAACATTTGTCCGCGCCGCCGCCGCCCTGGGCGGCCTGCGAAGCGAGGGCAGCGGGATTGGCATGGTTATCCCCGTTTTTCCGAGGGTTCCCGTAAAATTCACCCTCTGGCCGGGGGACGATGAGCTGCCCGCTTCGGCGGCGATCCTTTTCGACTCGCAGGCGTCATCGTACCTGCCTACAGAGGATTATGCCCACCTGCCGGCCCTGGTTCTCAAAACCATGCAGCAGCGTTCCGGTTAACCGAAAAGGCTCCTTTAAAAGCTGTGGGTTTCTTTCGACGGGGGGATCTCTTTTCCCTTTACCAGGATGTCGATAGCTGCATCGGGGCAAAATTGCTGGCAAAGCCGGCAGCCGGTGCAGCGCTCCATCCGCTTCGGCTCAACGATAGAAGTGCCGTAAACACCGATATGGGTGGACCAGTCGATCACCTGGGAGGGGCATTTCTCGATGCAGAGGCCGCAGCCCTTGCAAAGATCGGGCGAGATATAGAAATAGGCCTTCTTGTTTTCCGCTCCGAAACGGGTAAAAGTTTTGCTCATCTGCTCTCTCCTAGGCCCGGGCCGTCTCTTTTACAGCGGCGGCGCCCAAGTCCAGCGCCGCAAAGTTGTGCTCCCTTAGCTGCGGATCCGCCTTGAAGCGCCGGTTCAGCTTCTCCTCCAGCGCCTCCTTAACCTGATCCAGCGTCACCGTGCCGGTAACAGCAACAATGGCGCCCAGGA
>JAAZIE010000430.1 GCA_012510305.1 Bacillota bacterium
GTGAGGATCTCCAGCATCTGCCTGGTGCCCAGCCGGCAGGGGGCGCATTTGCCGCACGATTCCTCCTGGGTAAAGCTGAGAAAATAGCGGGCAATTTCCACCATGCAGGTGGCATCGTCCATCACCACCATGCCTCCGGAACCCATGATCGAGCCCAGACGGGCCAGGCTCTCGTATTCCACGAGGGTATCCATAAAGCGGGCCGGGATACAGCCGCCTGAGGGGCCCCCGGTCTGGACCGCCTTGAACTCCTTGCCGCGGGGGATCCCGCCGCCGATATCAAAAATAATTCTGGACAGGGGGGTGCCCATGGGCACCTCGACCAGGCCGCTGTTGTTGACTTTGCCGGTTAAAGCAAACACCGCCGTCCCCTTGCTTTCAGCGGTGCCCAGGTCGGCAAACCAGTCCGCCCCGCGCCCCATAATGGCGGCGGCGGCGGCCAGGGTTTTCACATTGTTGATCACGGTGGGCTTGCCGTCCAGCCCGGACTGGGCCGGGAAGGGCGGGCGCGGGCGCGGCATCCCCCGCCGGCTCTCGATGGAGGCGATGAGCGCGGTCTCTTCACCGCACACAAAAGAGCCGGCCCCCTCCTGTACCCTGATCGTAAAATTGAAACCGCTGCCGTGAACGCTCTTTCCCAGAAAACCCTCTGCGAGGGCTTCCTCGAGAGCACGGCGCACCCTTTGGACCGCCAGGGGGTACTCGGCGCGAACATAGATCAAACCTTCGGCGGCGCCGGTGGCGTAGCCGGCAATGGTCAGCCCTTCGATGACCGCATAATGGTCCGCCTCCAGGATGGAGCGATCCATAAACGCCCCCGGATCGCCCTCGTCAGCGTTACAGATCACATATTTCATCTCTCCCGGGGCGCTGCGGCAGAATTCCCACTTGCGCGCCGTGGGGAAACCGGCACCGCCGCGGCCGCGCAGCCCCGCCCGCTCTATTTCAGCGATAACCTCTTCCGGGCTCAGCTCCAGGAGCGCCCTCTTCAAACCCCGGTAACCCCCCCGTGCCATGCTGTCCGCTATTTTTTCAGGGTTGATCTGGCCGCAACGTTGCAGAATCACCCGCTGCTGCTGCCGGTAAAAATTGATCTCCTCATGGTACGGGATGGACTGCCCGGTGACAGGATCGCGGTAGAAGAGCCTCTCCACCGGCTTGCCGTTGCGCAGGTGGGATTGGACTATCTCCGGGATATCTTCTGCCTCAACCCCGGTATAAAAGATCCCTTCCGGCTCCACCACGACAATGGGCCCCTGTTCGCAAAAACCATGGCAGCCGGTATAATCGACGGCGACCCCGGGCAGGCCCAGCCTCTTAACCTCGGACCGGAGCAGCTCGTAGAGCTCACCGGAACCGCCGGCCTGGCACCCCGTCCCGCGGCAGATCAAAACCTTACGCCGGGTCATGGTCCTCCTCCTTCCTCTTGAGCAGCTGACCCACTTTTTTGGGGTTCATGCGGCCGTAAACTTGCTCGTTGATCACCATGCTTGGAGCGAGGGCGCAGACACCGATACAGGCTACCGTCTCCAGCGTGTATTCCAGATCCTCCGTGGTCTCACCCTCATCGATACCGAGGTGTTGTTTGACCAACTTTAAAATGGTTTTGCCCCCGCGAACATGACAGGCGGTTCCCCGGCAGACCCGGATGGTATTGCGGCCGCGCGGCTCGGTGTAGAGCTGGGCATAAAAAGAGATGACCCCTTGCACAACGCTGGGAAATACTTTTAACCTGGCGGCAATGACGGGAATGGCCCGGGGAGGAATATAACCGTTCTCCTTTTGAATCTCCTGGATCAGGGGGATCAAAGACCAGCGCTCTTCCAGGCAGTGCTGATCGATAATTTCATGGAGACGCAACCAGTCGATCTCGTTATGCTCCCGGTTCATCGCTCTTGCTCCTTTCTATGCGCACATAACATCTCTGCAGGGCCGAGCTGAGAGCCGGGTTCTCCGGAAGAGAGCTGAAGAGTGCAGATGCGGGGTGATCGCTCCGCGAGCGGGGCAGGGAGACGACGCCTCCCGGTAGCTCATCGGAGTACTCCACCACCGCCGGCAACCGCCCGGCTTCAGAAATAACTTCAACCCTATCTCCGGGGCCCAGTCCCAGCTTTCCGGCATCGGAATGGTTCATTTTCACCGGGATAGCAGGAGAAAACCGGCTTAACCGGCCGGACCTGGCGCTGCGGGAACCGCTGCCGGCATGGAAAAGATCGCTCTCCGCAAGGAGGATAAATTCGCCCCGGCCGGCCGGTTCCGGGGGGGTATATTCCACCGGTGAGAAACGGGGAAACCTTTTCAACGGCAGCCTCAGATCGGCCCTTGTCTCCCAAAAAGGTTCCTCTTCCAGGGTCTCTTCCCCCCAATCGTAATTACAAAAAGAAATAAGCTCCTCCAGTTCCTTTTGAACCTGCTCCAACGAAGTGAAGGGCAGCGGCCGCTCCATCGCCGCCGCAAGCTCCAGAATTATCTGCCAATCGGGCCTGCTTTCACCGGGCGGCTCGACGGCCTTGCGGATCTTGCGCATTTTACCTTCCAGGCTGTTAAAGGTCCCGTTCTTTTCAGCAAAAGAGGCTGCAGGAAGAACCACGTCGGCCAGGCGGGCGGTTTCGGTCATAAAGAGATCCTGAACCACCAAGAAATCCAGTGAACCCAGCGCCTCCTCTACCCGGGCCGATCCCGGAAAAGATGCCGTAGGGTTCTCCCCGGCAATGTACATCCCTTTCAGTCTTCCTTTTGCAGCCTGCTCCATCATCTGCAGGGCGCCCCATCCCGGCGCTGCAGGCAGTTTGCTCTGCCAGCATGCCTCAAATTTCTCCCGGGCGGAGGGCTCCTCAACGTGCTGGTGACCGGGTAAATAATCAGGCAGCACCCCCATGTCGCAGGATCCCTGGGCGTTGCATTCCCGCAGCACGGCCCTGACTCCGCCCCCTTTGCGCCAGATATGCCCGGTGAGCAGCGCCAGGTTGAGCAGCGCCTTCACATTCTCCGCACCGCAGGTTTGCTGCATGATCCCGGTGCCAAAGATAATTGCACCCTTGTCGGCGGCGGCGTAAAGCCTGGCGGCATGCACAATTTCCTCCGGGTTTATGCCGGTCATCGCGGCGGCGTTTTCCAGGGAGAGGTCGTTCATGGAGTGCAGCAGTTCCCGGTAGCCTTCTGTCTTGCGGGCGATGAATTCCCGATCCGTCAGATCCTCATCCACAATCACCCCGGCCATCCCCATCATCAGGGCCAGATCGGTCCCCGCGGCGGGCCGCAGCCAGCAATCTGCAAAAAAAGCCAGGCTGCTTTTTCGGGGGTCAATGAGAATTAGCTGTGCCCCCCGCAGTTTAACGGCGCGTTTGATCTCGTAATTCAGTAGCGGCGCCGTAGAAGCCGGGTCGGCACCGATAACCATAATTAAATCGGCGCAGCGCAAATCCTCCAGGGGATAATTGATCCCGGGAAAACCGATCGCTTCGGAAAACCCGCGGCGGGCGGCGGCATGATAAAGGCTGCTGCCGTTGTCAAGATTGTTTGTTCCCAGGACTGTGCGGGTGAATCTCTGGAAGAGATAATTTTCTTCGTTGGAACAGTTTGCCGAGCCGAAAAAGGCCAGGCTTTCCGGACCGTGCTCTTTTTTGATTCCACCCAGAGCCCCGGCAGCTATCGCCAGCGCCTCTTCCCAGGAGGTTTCTCTAAAATGGCCCTCCTCTTTAACCAGCGGCCTGGTCAGCCTTTCCGGGCTGTGGATGAAATCGCAACCGTAGCTTCCACGGACGCAAAGTGTTTCTGCACCTTCTTTGCCGGGAACAACCCGGGCGACCCGGTTATCTTTAACTTCCAGCGAGATGCTGCAACCGCAGCTGCAATAAGGACAGGTTGATTCTACCGCTGTACCGGTGCTGCCCCGGTACAGCGGTTCCTGCTCTATGAGGGCCCCCGTGGGACAAAGAGCGACGCAGGTTCCGCAAAAAGTGCATTCTGAGCTTTCCAGGGGAAGCTGAAACAGGGTCGCCGGCTTGGTTTTAAACCCTCTCCCGTAATAATCCAGGGCCCCTTCGACAACAAGATCCTGGCAGGCCCGGATGCAGCGGGCACATAAAATGCATTTGCTCATATCCCGGACCAGAAAAGGATTGACCTCTTCGGTAACCGCCGGTTGGGGAATCCGGTCCAGGTCAATATAGCCCAAGCCCATCTCTGCAGCCAGCTGCCGCAGCTCGCACCGGTTACCTTTATCACAGACAAGGCAGGAATCAGGATGGCTCGCCAGCATCAGCTTAAGAATCATGCGGCGATGTTCCAGCACCCGCGGCGACGCCGTGTTGATGATCATCCCCGGCGCGATAGCGGTCACGCAGGAGGCCAGCAGGGCGCCGTTGGCTTCATTTTCGACCAGGCAGATGCGGCAGGCCCCGATAGGGTTTAACGAGGCGTGATGGCACAGCGTGGGAATATCGATACCGGACTCGCGAGCCAGTTCCAGAA
>JAAZIE010000431.1 GCA_012510305.1 Bacillota bacterium
CCCCACGACCGCCCCGGCCCGCAGCAGCGCCGTCGCCGCAGCCCACGAGGGATAAACCTCGACGTTGATCCCTTCTTTCTTTATTTCACGGGAAACGTCTTTATCAGTTGTAATATAGGTGACCCGCAGGTCCTCTTCTTCGCTTAACCGCAGGTAGGCATACTTGGCATTATCGGCAAAGCTGCCGTGCTCCGGCGCCAGCACAACCACGCTGGATCTGCTCCTGGGGTAAACCCTGCCCAGTATACTAAAAACCAGATAAGTGGCTACCCGCATTAAAAATCGGCCCACAGAGGCGCCCTTCTTGAATAACTTTTTCAACCTTTTGCGGATCTTTCGCCACCCCTCAAGCAGTTTTGCAAAAACCTTGTGCCGCTCCTGAAAAGAAGCAACCCCGATTATCCTCTTCGGCAGCTTGAGCCCGTTCGCTTCCGGCGCAACATCAAAATAGGCTTGGTAGCGCCCCCGTTTCCGCTCCAACGCTTGCTCCATATTTTTCAGTAGCAACCGTTCAAATCTTTCTATATCGCCCAACGGGTCAAGCCGCTCCCCCACTTTCTTGGTCGCGCTAGAGACGCGATCATAGTAGCTTTCATCGCCCAGTCTTTGAATCTCCTCCACCCAATTATCCACCGCCATGGCGCAGTAGAGCCCCTCACCGCCCAGCGCCTCCTTGATACCCAATGCTGGATAGGCAATCACCGGAATCCCTGATACCGCCGCTTCTACCGCCACTCGGCCGTAACTTTCGGCCGAAAATTCATCGGTCCAGCGGTGCTGCTCCCCATATCCCTGCGAGGGCATCAGCAGCACCCTCGTACGCTCATAGATGGAGCAGATATCCGGGGTATATTCAACCAACTCCACGTTGGCAGGGATCTTTTCAGGGATCACCTGGTCCCTTTCCCTGCCCTTTACTGCAATAAACGATTCTTCAGGCAGGGCCCCGGCAAGTTGCCAGAAGAACTCGCCCCCCTTTTTCCGGGACAGGTTTATCTGAGTAAGGCAGTCCCCTTTCTGATCAACAAGATACCGCTCCTTGAAAACAGGTGGATGGAGCACAATCGAGTCGCCTTTCCAACCGGTAACCTCCTGCACCCAGCGGGTATTGAACACCACCAGATCCAGATCATCCTCCATATAACCATTCTGGAAGGGTTGTCCCACGTTGTGCGCAAAAAACACGGTATAGATCGGGGGCGCACCGTGGGGAACATCCCAGCACTCATATTCCCTGATATGCTGCAAAGGAGGCCTTCTCATAACAAACACGACATCAGCCCAAGCATAGAGCATGCTCACCGGCAGGTGCCTGTCATCCTGGTAAACGGGGATGTTGAACGCTTCTTCTCTTTCCGCTTTTTTGGCCACGGCCAGCGCCGCATGGCCCCGCCGAACCAGGCCCTGAAGTACCTCCAGGGTCGATATAGTGGCACCGCCCATTTTCTCTTCAATCATGCTTGTATGAAACAAAATTTTCATCTATTAACCTCACTCCGTAAGTAATTTCGTAGCAATGCGCCTCACTGGTTCAGCACCCATTTTCCAATCGACACTTGCCTTGGCTAATTGTTCCCATGCTGGTGAGGAGCTAGGGTGCATTTCCTTGTTCAAACTATATTATGAATGGGACTCATATTCTTTTTACTGAACCCTTCACTGGTTGGGATAGGTGATATGAAAAGAACCGGTTACTAATCAACCTTGTCAGTCGTCCCAACATTTCTACTTCTATCATCAAGATGCCCTTTTTCAACCCACCGTTTCTCGTATAGATAAACCTGCCCAACATCATAGCTCCGGGCTGGCAGATACTGATTATTATGGATCATTGTTGTTGTGGGATAGAAACTGCGATGTTCGCCACGCGCACGGCACACTTCCCGTCGCAATACCGGCGAAAGAGCTTTTTACAAGACGGTACCTAGTCGCAAGCCCGAGATGCTACTTTTCATCAAATAACTCCACTAAAGCCGCTTCCAACTCCATGTAAGTGTATACCTTATTAGTGTTATAAACTGGTTTTATAACGGAAATTTTCTTGCCAGTCACTGAAGCATCCTCCATAAAAAACGATAAATTTGTACGCGAATTAGAGGGTTAGGAATTGACCTAGGTGATGCTATAGCGCTATAGCATCGCCGAACCCTCTAAAGCCTCGCTCTTCTTCCGATAGAAATGAATAGTATGTATATTCTACAAATACTGAAAAAAACCTTCATACCTATGCAATTTGTTACAAGGAGTTCCAAAAATGATAATAGCAGCATGGCCTTTTTAGTCGGCGTGACCAAAAGTTTCTCATTATGCGTTGAGATATATAGTTAAAATAGTCCGAGCGAATACGAAAAGGAGAAATAAGTGGCTTAATCCTGCATCTGTTTTGTTATGGATAACCATTTTTCGTGGCATTTTATTGTTACCAGAATTGTTTCCTACATAGAGCAAACTCTCGAAAAAAACAATGTTGCAGCTGTCACACAGCATAAGGTGAGCATGAAAACCAGCTTCCTCCATTAAGAAATCATCGATCAGGGCCGGTACCGCTCACCGGCAGCCCGTATGCTTTATCCGCCCCCGCCCTCCAGCAGCAAGCGGATCTCCTTGACCAACCGGTCACCGCTAAAGGAACCGGCCTCAGGCACCGGCCGCTCCCCGCCAGCCCCCTCCAGGATCTGCTCCAGGCCCTTCAACATATCCCTGAACTTCAGGTAAAGCGTACCCGGCATCTCGCGGTAAGCCTCCTCCGAGATCGCACCTGAGCTGATCACACGCTCGTAATCGGGGAAGTAGCGGATCACGGGCCGCTGATATATCTTGTAGTCTTTGGCGATAGAAGAATAATCGGTGATCAAACAATCGAAGAGCCCCAGAGCAGGGTAGATATCTTTTAATTTGCTGTACTCCATGACCCGCTCAAAGAGACCAAAATCAACACGCTCCTTCATCCGGGGATGCAGTTTTACCACCAGGTAGCTGTCCTGCCGCCGGAGCATATCGTCGGCCACGGTAAAATCAAAGGGGATCCGATCGCCAAAGGCAGGCTGACCGCGCCGGCGCCTGGTGGGAGCATAGAGCACCAGCCTGGCCCCGCCGGCTTTCAGTGCTCTGATTCTATCCAGGGTGCCCCGGTCGGCGTAGACCTCCGCCCCAGGGCCGAAGTCCCTGCCCCGCAGCAGGTCGTTGCGGATCATGCCGTCGATGAGATAGCGCCGGTAACGAAACCAGTTTTTCCTTCTCTGATACTGCTCTTCCGTGGGAAAAAAGATCAGGTCATAGACGCTATGGCGGCGGCTGATGCACCACTTGATCTTTTCAGCCGGGCTGATCTTGCCCGGTTCGCCCTCGCGCTGCCCCAACTGCACCTTCTTGACACCCTCGCCGTGCCAAAGCTGTATCTTGGAGGCACCAGCTGTGAGATGACCCCGGACCCCCTCGAAAGACTTCCCCATCACCCCCACGACCGCCCCGGCCCGCAGCAGCGCCGCAGCAGCAGCCCGCGAGGGGTAAACCTCGGCGTTGATCCCTTCTTTCTTTATTTCCCGGGAAACGTCTTTATCAGTTGTAATATAGGTGACCCACAGGTCCTCTTCTTCGCTTAACCGCAGGTAGGCGTACTTGGCATTATCGGCAAAACTGCCGTGCTCCGGCGCCAGCACAACCACGCTGGATCTGCTCCTGGGATAAACCCTGCCGATTAAACTTAAAATCAGATAAGCGATGGCCTGCCCCAAAAACCGGCCCGCCGAGGCGCCCTTCTTGAACAGCTTTTTCAAGCTTTTACGGATCTTTACCCCGGGCAGATTTCCCACCTTCTTTTCAACGGCTATACTCGCCTCGTTATCTAAAAAACATCGACCATTTATTGGCACACTAATTCAACAGCTAATCCATACGCTTTTGTACAACCGTAGTCAGTTGCTCCTATTCTTATTTAGTGTGTACTCAACAATATCTCTTGCCACGTTCCTTGGTGTACCGTAAACGGGATAAAGATGCCCTCCCAAACCGGGCCGTGTATTGGCCTCAATAACGATGTAGTTATCTTTTGTTGCTTCTTGCGTAAAGCCGAAGGATAATATATCCACGCCAATTACATCAAGCCCTGGTACGGCACCGGCCGCACGCTCGGCCACCTGTTTAAAAGAAGGGTGTACTTCATCTGTTAGATCTATTGAATCTCCGCCGGTCGATGTATTTGCTTTCCAATCGATAACTACCACTGCGCCCTTGGGCGGAATGGAAGAGGGTTCGTAACCTTGCTGTTTTAAAACTATCAGCCTGTGCTCATCCAGCTCTATTAATCTCCGGCATAAATGAGGGTTGCCTGACCTTAACTTGTTTTTACGCTCAATTAATTCTAAAACTGTGTCTAACCCGTTGCCTAGAACGTGGGGAGGAATTTTTTTAAACACCGCGGCACATCTTTGTCCGACAACCAAAAATCTTGCCTCATCGCCGCCCGTAAAATGTTCCTCAACAAGCACACCACGTTTGCTTACTTTAACAGCGCTTGCCCATGCATTTTTGAATTCACGATTGCTTTTAACGCCAACGGTAACCCCCTTGGCCTTATTGCCGTCAACCGGCTTAACCACCGCAGATGTTAAACTCAGGGCGAATTTCTTTGCCTGCTTCATTTTATTGCGGGAAAATGCTTCGCCCCTGGCCACGGAGACACCCGCTTTTTCGAAAAACCTTCTTGCAAAATTTTTGTTTTTTAGCACCCTGTATCCCAATAGCGAGGTGTCTGTCGTTTCAGTCTCCAAAAACAAAAGTTTTTTGTCTTTCACGTTTGCAATCATTATTTTTCCGATAAACTCAACGGGGTGTCCCAGCCTTTCAAACTCACCGGCGATTAGACTTCCTGTTGAAAACGATTTTCTTTCATGGTAAACATTGAGCTTTTTGCTTAAGATCACCCCTTCAATAATACCTGTAATCTTCTTGTAGTCATCAGGAACTGCGATCTTACGGGCGCCTGACGAACCCTGACCGCTACGGGGCTCTAAGGTGACATCTTTCTTTTTAGCCACTGATGTTGCCGGCCTATTGACCCAACGACGAGTTCTGTACCAAAAACGTTTTATATATGACCTGATTATTTTACCCATCTTGTGCTTCACTTCACTTCTACTATTTATCCACAGAGGAAGAACACGCAATCCCATAGCACAACTTGGGAAAATCTCCTGAGCGCTGTTGAC
>JAAZIE010000432.1 GCA_012510305.1 Bacillota bacterium
ATTATGTGCTACCGGAGGGCCCTAAAAGAAGCTGGCAGTGCGCCGCGCGTGCTACCAGCCTCAGCAATTGTAACACTACTCATATTCTACACAAAATTGAGGATTCCTGCAATAGATTAATTTTTTACTTTTCCATCACCGCAATATATCATTATGCAAATGGAAACACTGGAATAAAGGAATAAGATCCGAGGGATGGTGATTTTGGCCTACCCAGGGCGCAGGCTATTTTGAAAGTGCCGGCCGCTCTTTATTTACCAGGGGTTGGGCATGCCCGACTCGTGCTGCGTTGAAGGTACAGGTGAAACCCGCAGGTGAGGCGGGCTATAATTTATTTGCGGCCCGCTCTTCTGCGTTCCAGCTCTTTCAGCAGTTTTTTGCGCAGCCGGATGCTCGCGGGGGTTATCTCCACCAGCTCGTCGCCGTTGATCAATTCAAGGGCTTCTTCCAGGGTGAAAACCCGGTGCGGCGAGAGCTTGATCGCTTCATCGCTGCCGGAGGCACGCATATTGCTTGTTTTCTTGGTCTTGCAGGGGTTTACGACCATCTCTTCGTGGCGGCTGTTCAGCCCGACGATCATTCCCTCGTAAACAGGGGTGCCGGGAGCGACAAACATTTCCGTCCGCTCGCCGATATTGTAAAGGGCATAGGGAGTGGTCACACCCTCCTGCTGGGCGATGACCGCGCCGCTTGTTCTTTCGTTAATCCCGCCTTTGTATTCCTCGTAGCCGCAAAAACGGCGCACCAGGGTCCCTTCACCGCGGGTCTGGTTGATGAACTGGCTCCTAAATCCAAGCAGGCCGCGGGTGGGTGCCGTGTAGAGCAACCGGGTGCGGCCATTTTTAGCGTCCATTTCTCTCATGACCCCCTTGCGGAGATTGAGCTCGGAGATGACCCCGCCGGCGTAGCTGTCGGGCAGCTCGATCATCACTTCCTCCACCGGTTCGGTTTTCCGCCCCCGGGCGTCATTTTTAAAAATCACTTCCGGTTTGGAAACGGAAAGCTCATAGCCCTCCCTGCGCATATTCTCAATTAAAACTGACAGGTGCAGCTCACCCCGGCCGGAAACCCTGAAGGTATCGACGGAACCGGTCGCCTCGACGAGCAAACCGACATTAATCTCCAGCTCTTTCTCCAGCCGCTCCTTGAGATGCCTGGTGGTCACATAGCTGCCTTCCCGGCCGGCAAAAGGGGAGTTGTTGACGATAAAATTCATGCTCATCGTCGGTTCCTCGATCTTGATGGAGGGCAGCGGGGCCGGATAGCGCTCATCGCAGATCGTATCGCTGATGGTAAGATCGTCTATCCCGGAGATGATGCAGATGTCACCGCAGGTGACCGCATTCTCTTCCACCCTTTTTAACCCCTGATAAACAAAAAGCGGGCCAACCTTGTGCAGTATGCTGTTCCCACCGGCATCCACCACCGCTACCGTTTGTCCGCCGCGGATTACCCCTTTTTCAATGCGTCCGATTCCCAAGCGTCCCAGATAATCGTCATAACCCAGCGATGATATCTGAAACTGAAGCGGTTCCTGCGACCGGTCCGGGTATCCTTTTACCTGCTCAATAATCGTATCGAAAAGCGGTGCGATATTTAAGCCGCCCCGGCCGGCAGCACTTTTTTTGGTTTTGCGGCGGTCTGCATTTAGTTCAGCGCCAATATTGTTCACTTCCGCCGGGTCGCGCACCACGATCCCCTGCCGGGCGATGCCGTATAAAATCTTAAAATCCAGCTGCTCATCAGGGGCCTCCAGGTCCATGAAGAGCTCATAAACCTCATTGGTAACCTCCTCGATCCGAGCATCTGTTTTATCGATCTTGTTGATCAGGAGAACCGGCACCAGGCCCTGTTCCAGCGATTTCTGCAGAACAAAGCGGGTTTGGGGCATGGGGCCTTCCGACGAGTCCAC
>JAAZIE010000433.1 GCA_012510305.1 Bacillota bacterium
CGGTATAGCCGAGAATACCGGCTACCGCCAGCGCCAGGATCTCCACCAGGATGAGCGGTATACCGATGATCGTGAAAACCAGAAGGAGCGCCAGGGGCGCAGCCAGAACCAGGGACAGCAAACCCCAGCCGATCACGGCGCCCGTCCGGGTATAAACAGCCTCCCCGGCGTTATGCACCTGGCGCGGAAAAAGGGAGAAGGTCAGCGCCGACAGGGCGAACAGCGCCACCATGTTCAGGAGCCCCCGGTACACGTGCCCGGGCCGGCCGAACCCGGCTGTCCAGGGGGTCGTCCACCGGACCGGGGGCAGCAGCCTGATATTGCTGAAAGCGCGGCCGATACCGCCAAAAGCCTCCTCCAGAATACCCCCCACACCCGCAAAGTCCTCCAGCCCGTGGAAGCGGTAGCCCTTGGACTTGAACAGACGGTCGATCTCGGCCTCGCTGAGCTCTTCACCCACTTCAACCGAGCCCGCCCGGGCCCCCTTATCGACCTTGGCCATACCCTGGTTCACGTATATTTTGCCGCCCACCTCGCTCTCGGGACCCAGCTCCAGAATGCCGCGATCGAGAACAATATCCCCCTTCACCTTCCCCGTGATGATCACGTTCTTCCCCCGGCTGGACACGTTTCCCAGCACTTCACCGGGGATGTGCAGTTCGCCGAGACCGCTGTCCACATCGCCGGCAACCGTCCCCCGGATCCAGACCTCTCCCAGATCCGCGGACACGTTGCCGCCCACTGCTCCTTCGACGATCACCTCGCCCATGCGCACAGTCACGTTTCCGCTGACGCTGCCGGTAACCGTCACCTCCCCCATGTTGGCTTCGACGTCTCCGTTGACCTCTCCCGGCACCGCAACCTGCCCCATACCGCTCTCCACGTCCCCGTTGACCGTACCGCGAATCTCGATCTCGCCCATGTTCACGGTAACATTTCCGTTCACCGTTTGGCCCGTTGGAATCTCCAGGTTTCCCGCTGCCTTGTTGATATCCCCCTCACCAATAGCAGCGCCCCCGGCCGCCGGCAGCAGCAGGGTCACCACGAGAAGCAGCCCCGCCCATTTTACTCTTCTCATTCAAGATCCCTCCCCCATTTTCAATTTTTTCAGCATCGCTGTTTCCAGTAAAAACAAGCGTCAGCTCCGCCAGTCCCCTGGTACATTTTACCACTCGGCGGCGCTTTTCTCCATAGCCATAAACTGTGCAGGAAATTTAACCTTGGGAGCATAATAGAGATACCAGTGACTCTTATCGATCGATAAACTGAAAGGTGGTTTCACCAAGATGGCTGACCTGTTCAGGGCTACCGGGGTGTGGAAAGAAGATGGAAGTTACACTTTTTCAAGTGACGGCGCCCAGCACACCGGCGAAATGAACCCCCCCGAGCTCCTTACCGCGGCGCTGGTAAGCTGCACCGGCATAACCATGCACATGGTCATGAAAAGAATGAAGGTTGCTCACGAAGGCTTCACCATTACCGGCGTGGCCCGCAAAGCCGACGACGAGCCGGCCAGGTTCACCCCGATCACGGTGGACGCCTCCATTCACGGTGTCCAGCTAAGCGATGCCCAGAAAAAAAGGCTCCGCGATCTCACTGAAAAATACTGCCCCGTTACCCAAACGCTCCGGGGCGGTGCAGAGACAGGCTTGAGCGTCGATTCATAGCTACCGTTTCGATGTTTAAGGATTAAACGCCTCGAGTTTCGGCAAAACAAAGAGGCCCCGTTTCTGACGGGGCGATCACTGAAATAGACCCCCGCGGTGCCCGGGGTGGAGCACCCGGAGGCAAAACGGGCCCCGGTGGACAGCGGGCCCGATGCTGCAGGCGCCATCACCAGGTAAATTTACTAACCTGCTCAGTTCATCAGGGTCATGTAGATTATATCGCCCTCTTTAAACCCCTTGACCAGCTCGCAGTGGCGCAGGACCGAAAAATGCTTTTCCAGATCCTTTTGCTCCACCTTTAATTCTTTGGCGATCTGTTCCCGCGTCGCCCTGCCTTGCTCCTGCAAATACTCGTAGATCTGCTTTTGTACCGGCAGGAGCCCCTCCGTGCCTTTCTGGCCGAACTTTTCCCGGGTCAGCCTGGCGGAGCGCACCGCCATGGGATCACAGGTCTTGAGCTCGGTGGCCGCTTCTATGTAGCAATCCTCGCAGTAATCTTTGCCGGCATGCCTGAATGCCTGCCCGGAAATTTTTTCGCCGCATTTTTCACAAAGCATAGAAACCACCCTTCGCGATTGAAATTAAAATAGAACCGTTGTTTAAATTATGTAACCCCTTCCAAGATCATTTTATTAAAATTACACCATAGCGTCAACTCGATTTATTCTTTTGTCAAGGTTCTGAAAACCGCCTGTAAAAGCCCAACGCCCTCTTTTGACGACAATATACAGC